>CAYFMI010000021.1:0-53025 GCA_964344175.1 uncultured Anaerolineales bacterium | reverse complement strand
TGTTGAATACCCAGGCATTCTTGCACCGGCATTTACACAAGACATCGAATGCGAGATGGTATAATAAGATATATCCAGTCCGAATATTACCGTACCCGAATGACTTTCATCACTCCAAGGCTCCATAGGGTTATGCTAAACTCATTCTGGTGAAAGAATCTTATTTCTCTTGCGATACGATAGATCGCCAGGTCAGCCAGATGCTCGATCAGGCAATTTCACGCCCAAAGAAGCTCGCTTTGCTTCCAAAACAGAGCGCGTTATTAATGCTGGATATGCAGGCCTACTTTTTACAGCCTGAATCACACGCTTACGTCCCTAGTGCGGCGGCGATTATCCCAGGCTTGCAAAATTTAATTGCGGCATTCTCACAGTGTAGTTTGCCAATTTTTTTCACCCGCCACATTAACGCCCCTGAAAATGCGGCCATGATGGGGACATGGTGGCGCGACATCATCACCGATGAAGACCCCCTCAGTGCAATTACGCCCCAGCTCGATTCACATCTCGGCGTGATCTTGCAAAAGCCGCAGTACGACGCCTTTTACCAGACCGATCTCGAAGAGCGTCTGCAGCGTTTTAAGATCACTCAACTCGTCATTTGTGGCGTTATGACCCACCTGTGCTGCGAAACCACGGCGCGATCGGCATTTGTGCGCGGCTTTGAGGTTATCTTCCCCGTAGATGGCACTGCGACGTATAATTCTGCCTTTCATCTTGCTACCCTTACCAACCTGGCGCATGGTTTTGCGCATCTCACGCGAGTATCTGAAATTCTCCATCTGTTGGGAGACTCCGATGAAAACTAGCCCGGTGGCAATCATTGGCGCTGGCCCGGCTGGGTTGGCAGCGGCTATTCAGATCAAACGGTTTGGTTTAGATCCATTAGTCTTGGAGATGGATGCCCCCGGCGGCCTGTTGCGCAATGCCAATCTTGTCGAAAACTACCCCGGATTTCCGCGTGGAATCGCAGGGGTGAAGTTGGTGCAGCTTTTTGAGCAACAGGCCGGGGCGGTAGGGGTGCAGCTTACACAGGCGCGCGTGACTCAGCTCCATTGGGATGGCATTGTCTTCCGGCTGGATACTGCCCAGGGAGAATTTTCCGCCCAGCGGGTGGTCGTAGCCACCGGAACTCAGCCGCGCCAATTTGGTAATTTTGCTATCCCTGCGTCTTTGATTGGCCGCGTGGTTTACGAAGTTTTTCATCTCTTTGGAGTGACCGAAAAGCACATTGCCATCGTGGGGGCAGGCGATGCGGCTTTCGACTATGCGCTCAACTTGGCCGGGCGCGGAAATCGTGTCACGATCTTGAACCGTAGTGATGAGCGCAAATGTTTGCCCTTGTTGTGGCGGCGGGCGCAAACCGAGCCGCACATTCAATATAGAGAACATACTGTCATCAATACACTCGAACCGGGCGCGGAAGGCGGTCTGTCGCTATACTGCGCGATGGGACAAGAAAAACGCACCATCCAGGCTGACTATCTTTTGGGGGCTATTGGTCGTGTTCCACGTTTGGGAATACTATCTCCTCAGGTGCAGGAGCAAGCCCAGAGCTTAGAAGGCCGCGCCTTGCTTTATTGCATCGGAGATGTTAAAAATGGCCTCTATCGGCAGACCTCCATCGCTGTTGGGGATGGAGTCCGCGTTGCAATGCAAATTTGTCAACAATATAATCGCAGAAGCACGGCGTGTCTCTGCACTGAAATTATTGAAGGAGAAAACGCGTTATGAAAGTTCTTGCTTCGTCGGGTCGAGATGATATTGCAATGGTCTATGTGGCCGAATTGGAAGCCAGGAAATTTATTGAATTTGTTGAAGCCGTGCAGCCCCCCATGCCGCGAGAAGAAAAATGGGTGCTAATGGTTTCGACTTTGTATGGCTGCCCGGTAGGCTGCTCGATGTGTGATGCGGGCGGGTACTATCATGGCAAGGTTTCGAAAGAAGACCTTTTTGCACAGATCGATTACATGGTTGATCTGCGCTACCCGAATCGGCGTATCGACACGCAGCAATTTAAGATCCAATTTGCCCGCATGGGCGACCCGGCTTTCAACCCGGCTGTGCTGGATGTGATTGACGAGTTGCCGCAGCGTTATTATGCTCCGGGGTTTATGCCCTCGGTTTCAACGATTGCCCCGCACGGCACGGATCTGTTTTTTGAGCGCTTATTAGACGTGAAGAACAAACGTTACCGGGGCGGGAATTTCCAATTCCAGTTTTCGATTCATACCACTGATGAGCGCTTACGCGACGAGATGATCCCAGTGAAGAAGTGGAGTTTTGCCGAGATGGGCGACTATGGTGAGCGCTTCTACGAAGAGGGGGATCGCAAAGTAACCTTGAATTTTGCCCTGGCTGAAGACAGCCCCGTAGACCCAGATGTTTTGCTACAGCATTTCTCGCCAGAGAAATTCTTGATTAAGGTCACCCCCCTCAACCCGACGTACCGGGCGGCCGAACACGGCCTTAACTCGTATATTGACCCTCACAATGGGAATGGAGATTATCCGATCATTCAAGATTTGCGCGCCGCCGGGTATCAAGTCATTATGAGCATCGGCGAGGTGGAGGAGAATTATATCGGCTCGAATTGCGGTCAATATGTGCGCCGCCATCTCGAAGCCATTGACCTGGCCGTGGATGGGTACACCTACCGCGTGGAAGAATACGGTTAAACAATTAGGATTCCCCCGGTTCGATGAAAGATATTCCGAAAATAAGGGTGTAAATCTTGGATGCAGTATGTTCATTTGGTCAATTTTCGGTACTTAATCCGTTGGGGAATATCGGCAGCGCTGCCCAGGCGTTGGCGGCGGTCTTCTTCGTAATCTGACCAGTTGCCCTCAAACCAGCATAGCTGGCTGTCGCCCTCAAAAGCCAGAATATGGGTGGCAATCCGGTCGAGGAACCAACGGTCATGCGAGACGACAACGGCGCAGCCGGCGAAGTTCTCTAGCGCTTCTTCTAATGAGCGCAACGTGTTGACATCGAGATCGTTGGTCGGTTCATCGAGTAGGATGACATTGCCCCCTTCTTTAAGGATCTTCGCCAGGTGGACGCGGTTTCGCTCCCCGCCGGAGAGATTCTTGACTTGTTTCTGTTGGTCGCTGCCCAAAAAGTTGAACGAGGCGACATAGGCGCGCGAGTTGCGCTTTTTGCCACCCAGGTTGATGAATTCTTCCCCGCCGCTGATCTCTTCCCAGACTGTTTTCTCACCAGCGAGTGTATCGCGAGATTGATCGACATAGCCCAGTTGCACAGTCTGGCCAATGTGTACACTGCCAGCAGTGGGCTGTTCTTGTTCGGTAATCAATCGCAACAGTGATGTTTTCCCCACTCCATTGGGACCGATGACGCCGACAATGCTGCCTGCCGGAATGCTGCGAGTGAAGCCCTCAATTAGCAGGCGCTCGCCGTACCCCTTGCTGAGATCCTGAAATTCGATCACGCGGTCGCCCAGGCGCGGCCCTGGGGGGATGTAGATTTCCAGATCTTCGCGGCGCTGTTCATATTCCTGAGAGAGCAGCCGTTCGTAGGCGGTGACGCGCGCCTTGCTCTTGGCCTGACGCGCTTTAGGGGCCATGCGGATCCATTCTAACTCGCGCTGCAAGGTCTTGATGCGTTTATCCTCGGCTTTCTCCTCCAGGCGCAGTCGTTCTTGCTTTTGCTCCAGCCAGGAGGAGTAGTTGCCCCGCCAGGGGATGCCGTGACCGCGGTCGAGTTCCAGAATCCACCCTGCCACATTGTCCAGAAAATAGCGGTCGTGGGTTACGGCAATGACCGTGCCGGGGTAGTCCTGCAAATGCCGTTCCAGCCAGGCGACCGATTCGGCGTCCAGGTGGTTGGTGGGTTCATCAAGCAGCAGAATATCCGGTTCGGTGAGCAGTAAACGTGTCAGGGCCACGCGGCGGCGCTCACCGCCCGATAACACCGCCACCGATGTGTCCCCTGGCGGGCAGCGCAGAGCGCCCATGGCCATCTCCAGCCGGTGATCCAAATTCCAGGCATCATGCTGGTCGAGCCACTCTTGCAAACGACCTTGCTCGGCAATCAAGGTGTCAAAGTCGGCATCGGGTTCGGCAAATTGCTCGTTGATGGCATCGAAAGCGGCCAGATGATCTACGATAGGCTGCACAGCTTCCTCGATGATCTCGCGCACGTTTTTCGAATCGTCGAGTTGCGGTTCTTGCTCCAGCAGGCCGACACTATAGCCCGGTGAGAAAACGACCTGGCCCTCATAGCCATCATCGCGCCCGGCGATGATGCGGAGTAAAGTACTTTTCCCCGATCCGTTCAGGCCTACCACGCCGATTTTAGCGCCGTAGTAGAATCCCAACGATATATCGCGGATGACTTCTTTGTTGCTGGGCGGAAAACGCCGGTTGACACGCACCATCGAAAAAATGACTTTTTGATCGTTCATAGCTGCCTCAAGTTTTAGGTAGAGAACGCAGATTACGTGGATATAACGGATCTGTACGGATCCCCCAGAGAATGTCTGCGGCACCTGCGTTCTACTTTGAATGACATCGTGTAACTATTGCAGAAATACAATGAACGAATTATATGCGATTAACGGTAAAATCACCCCATAAGCAGTACAAGTTCTGGATTTCTGCAATCGGATAAAACATCAAAATGACGAGTTCTCAACATCAAGCCCAAATTCTCATCGAGCGCCTGGCGCGGCTCTCAGCCGATTCGCTCTGGGCCAGGCGCGCCAGCGGAGTGCGTGCCTCCCTGGATAAAGCCCTTCAGCGCCCCGGCGAGATCAGCCCGGAGCATCTCGCCGGCCTCATCCAGGCCGGATTTGATCTACTCGAAAAGGCTGCCCAAGAATTGCCCCACGATGAGGTTGACAAATCTGGCGGCATTGACTAGAATTCACCCCAACATGAACTTGACCACCTTTGTGATTCCCGGCATTTTTGCCATGATGATGAGCATGATGATGCCCCATTTGCGGGTTTGGGTGGTCGCGTCTCGCCGACGCAGGCATTAGTGTTCAGGTATTTTTTGCACAGCAGGCCGCCCAATCGGGCGGCCTTTTTGATTCGGGCTTTTTATCTTGGTAAAGCCGATTAGAAATTTTTCATTAACAGAAAGAAACTTTAGACATTACTTTTGTCTTTTTGGAATGAATTCTCAAACTTTCAAAGAGGCCCTAAAGGCCTCGTATATAAGGAGACCCTAATATGCCTTCACAATTTTCCCGTGCCGAAACAAATATCAATGGCTTTCGCCCTTCTACGCAATCGGTTCACGGTGGGCGGCGCGCCAACCCTTACAATGCCGTCACTGAGCCGGTTGTGCAGACGGCAACCTACACCTTTGCCGATACTGCTGCGGTCTGTGCCTATAAAGAAGCCTACCTTATGGGAATGGCTGATGGGGTTATTGAATATGGTCGGTATGGTAATCCAACCGTGGCCGCCGCCGAGGCTCGTTTGGCGGCTTTGGAGGGGGCCGATGATGCTCTGCTTTATGCCTCCGGGATGGCGGCAATTACCAGCGTAATTCTATCCATGCTGCCTACCGGCGCGCATATTGTGCTGACCGATGATTGTTACCGCCGGACGCGTGAGTTCAGCATGACCTTTCTCAAGCGTCTGGGGATTGGCTGCACAATTGTGCCGATGGGGGATTATCAGGCCCTTGAAGACGCCATTTGTCCTGAAACCCGTTTATTGATCTCCGAGTCGCCGACCAACCCCTATTTACATGTACTGGATATGGGGCGATTTGTGGAGATTGCCCGCCGTCATAAAGTGAAGACAATGGTAGATGCTACCTTTGCGACGCCGATCAATATCCAACCTCTGGCATGGGGCGTGGACCTGGTGGTGCATTCTGCCTCCAAATATTTTGCCGGGCATAATGACTTACTCGCCGGGGTGGTTGCCGGTGAGACGGGTTTGATCGCCTCTTTGCGCGCCCCGTTGGGTATCCTGGGTGGCATACCCGACCCCAACAACGCCAACCTGTTATTACGCGGTGTCAAGACACTGGCTTTGCGGGTTGAGCATCAAAATCAGAGTGGGATGAAAATTGCCCAATTTTTAGAAGCCCACCCTAAAATCGAGCAGGTCTGGTATCCGGGGTTGCCCTCTCATCCCGACTACGCCGTAGCTGCCCAACAGATGAAAGGTTTTGGCGGGGTGGTATCTTTTACCGTGCGCGGTGGGCTGGAACCAACCTCCCGATTTATTGATGCGTTGCAAATTTCTCAAATTGCTACCTCGCTGGGCGGCACTGAGTCGCTGGTCATCCAGCCGGCGTTAATGACCTACTATGAGTACGATGCAGAAGAGCGCGCCGCGATGGGCATTCGCGCCAACCTGGTGCGTCTGGCGCTGGGAATAGAAGACGCCGATGATTTGATCGCCGATCTGGCGCAGGCACTAGCCGTTGTCCTTCGATAATCGTCTCGCCAACACCTACAAACTTCGGGATACTATAAATTTAACGTAATCTTTACACTTTACGGTTGACAGTTAGCCCACCCTTGTGTACAATCCCGCCCAATATCTAATAGGCTTTGTTGAGCCATTTGAAAAATATGAACCTGTCCTTACACTTTTTCTTTATCCTGATTAGCCTTCTCGTTCTAGTCCTTATTCTTGGGATTACGAACTCTTTTCATTTGGGTAGTCAGGAAGTGAGAAACAAGTGTAGATAAATCACATTCCGAGTAGTTAGAGCAAAGGGCTGCCCAAACGGGCAGCCCTTTTTGTTTAGGTGAATCTATGCGATCCGACATCATCAAAAAGGGCTTCGAACGAGCGCCCCACCGTTCTTTATTGAAGGCCACCGGTGTGGTCAGAGACGGCGATTTTAACAAGCCCTTCATTGCTATTGTTAATTCTTATATTGACATTGTCCCCGGCCATGTTCACTTGCAAGAATTCGGCCGCCAGATCAAAGAAGCCGTGCGCGCTGCCGGAGGTGTTCCATTTGAGTTTAATACCATCGGCGTGGATGATGGCATTGCGATGGGGCATGAGGGCATGAAGTTTAGTTTGCCCTCGCGCGAACTCATCGCCGACAGCGTCGAGACGATGATTCAAGCGCATCAATTCGACGGCATGGTGTGCATCCCTAATTGCGACAAAATTGTGCCCGGTATGGCTATGGCGGCCTTGCGCGTAGACATACCGGCTATTTTTATCTCCGGTGGGCCGATGGCCGCCGGGCGCACGCCCGATGGCGAAGTAGTCGATTTGATTTCGGTCTTCGAGGGCGTGGGGGCTTACAAAGCCGGAAAGATTGATGATGCCCGTTTGAAATTATTAGAAGATTATGGTTGCCCTTCCTGTGGCTCGTGCTCCGGGTTGTTCACCGCCAATTCGATGAACTGCCTGCTAGAAGCCCTGGGGCTAGCCTTGCCCTTCAATGGCTCGGCGTTGGCGCTGAGCGAGGAGCGTGAGGCCCTGGCTCAACGTGCTGCCCATCAGGTTATGCATCTGGTAGAAACCGGCCTGACTCCCCGCCAGATCGTTACTCCCGAAGCCATTGACGATGCCTTTGCGCTGGATATGGCGATGGGCGGCAGCACCAATACCGTGCTGCACACCCTGGCATTGGCCCACGAAGCCGGCATCGAGTACGACCTGGCGCGCATTAACAAAGTTGCCGACAAAGTGCCGCATTTGTGCAAAGTCAGCCCTTCGGGGCAATGGCATATGGAAGATGTCCACCGCGCCGGGGGAGTTCCCGCCATTTTGAATGAAATCGCCAAAGTAGGAAACACGTTGAGTTTAGATCGTCCCACAGTGGCGGGGACAACCCTGGGCGAGACGATCTCCGGGCATAGCATCCGTGATTTTGATGTCATCCACCCCATTGAGAGTCCGCACTCTGCTCAGGGTGGTTTGTCCATCTTGTTCGGGAATCTGGCCCCCGATGGCGCGGTGGTCAAAACCGGCGGTGTGGCCCCCTCCATGCGCAAGCACCGCGGCCCGGCGCGCATTTACGAGAGTCAGGACGAAGCCATGCGCGGCATTCTCAATCATGAAGTGCAGCCTGGAGATGTGGTTGTAATCCGCTACGAAGGCCCGCGCGGCGGCCCCGGCATGCAAGAGATGCTCTCACCGACTTCGGCAATTATGGGCATGGGGCTGGGGGAGCAGGTGGCCTTGATTACAGATGGTCGTTTTTCGGGCGGCACGCGTGGGGCGTGTATTGGGCATGTCAGCCCAGAGGCAGCCGCACGCGGGCCGATCGCGGCGTTGCAAGATGGCGACATCATCGAGATTGATTTCGATGAACGTAAATTGGCCGTGCAGTTGAGTGATGCCGAGATACAGGCGCGTTTGGATGCGCTGCCCGCTTTCAAAGCGGATACAAAAAGCTCCTGGCTGCGGCGTTACTCGCGCATGGTGACAAGCGCCAATCAGGGAGCGGTACTGATTTAACAAGAAAACCTTGTAACGTAAAACGTAAAGTACGCCCATCACGTTTTACGCAATATTTTTTATCTGTTCGCTAAATGTAACTGCTCAGGCTATCGCCTTCGCAGAGAGAATTCCGAAAAAATGGGTGTGCGTGGGGGCGCAGCCCCCACGCACACCCATTTTTTCGGCCTCTTTCAGTTTGAAGCTGAGTAGCTACCATCAATAATGAGAAGAGGAATCATGAAAAAAACTGGTGCAGAAATTTTATGGGAATGTATGGTGAAGGAAGGGGTTGAAGTCGCCTTTGGTTACCCTGGCGGGGCCATCATGCCCGTCCACGACGCCATGCTGAATTATCCGGTGCATCATGTACTCGCTCGCCACGAGCAAGGCGCCGCGCACATGGCCGATGGTTATGCCCGCGCCTCGGGAAAAGTTGGTGTTGTTTTGGCGACTTCTGGCCCTGGAGCGACCAACCTGGTGACCGGTATTGCCACCGCCATGATGGACTCGTCCCCGATGGTTTGTATCACCGGACAGGTGCATGCCCACCTGATCGGCGGCGATGCCTTTCAGGAAACGGATGTAACCGGTATCACGTTGCCGATCACCAAACATAATTACCTGGTGACGCGCGCCGATGAAGTTGCCCAGGTGGTGCGGGAGGCTTTCCATATCGCCCGCAGCGGGCGGCCCGGCCCGGTATTGATTGATATTTGTAAGAATGCTCAGGTTGAAGTGACCGACTTCGAATACCCTGAAGAAGATGTTTCGCTGCCGGGGTATCGCCCCCCCTCCCACGCGCCAACTGTGGAATTGGAGAAAGCCGTCCGGCTGATCGAAGAGGCCGAGCGCCCGGTTATTTTGGCCGGGCATGGCGTACTCATGTCCGGGGCGATGGATGAATTGAAAATGATGGCGGTAAAAACCCAGACTCCCGTGGCGATGACCCTGCTGGGGTTGGGAGCGTTGCCCGCTTCGCACGAACTCAGCCTGGGCATGATGGGCATGCACGGTGAGGCCTACGCCAACAACGCCATTCAAAATGCCGATCTGCTGCTAGCCCTGGGGATGCGCTTCGATGACCGGGTTACCGGCAATCTGCGCACCTATGCGCCGCGCGCCCGCAAGATCCATGTAGAGGTTGATCCCTCGGAGGTGCACAAGAATGTTGAGGTGGATGTCCCCCTGATCGGCGATTTGAAAACGGTGCTGACCGATTTGATCCCTATGTTGGATGAATACGAGCATGAAGAATGGATGGCGCAAATTTCTGAGTGGAAAGCAGAAGCTGAAGAACGCAGCATCATGTCCTGGATGGATGATGGCAAGTTGTACACGGCTCACGCTATCCGCGCTTTGTGGAGTGCCACCGATGGTGATTCGATTGTGGCAACCGGCGTTGGGCAGCATCAGATGTGGGCGGCGCAATATTATCACTTCGATCACCCTTACCGATTGATTACTTCTGGCGGAGCGGGCACAATGGGCTTTGGTTTGCCTTCGGCTATTGGAGCCTGGTTTGCGCACCAAGACAAGGAAGTTTGGTTGATCGATGGCGATGGCAGTTTCCAAATGACGCAAGCGGAACTTTCTACTGCGGTACAGGAGGGGGCCAATGTCAAGATTGCCATTATGAACAATAATTTCCTGGGGATGGTGCGCCAGTGGCAGGAGTTCTTCTTTGATAAACGTTATGCGGCCACACCGTTGCACGGGCCTGACTTCACAAAAATTGCCGAGGCGCATGGCATCCCGGCGCGGTTGGTCACCGAACCAGGCGATGTCTTTGATGCGATTGAGTTTGCCCACGAAACCCCCGGCCCAGTAGTGTTAGAGTTCCGCGTGGAAAAAGAAGAAGCGGTTTACCCAATGGTGCCCGCCGGGGCAGACCTGGATGACATGATCCGGCGGCCCGTTCGCCAGTGATCGAAGGAGAATCTGATGCAACACACAATATTTGCACTTGTAGAAAATAAACCCGGCGTACTCAACCGCGTCGCATCCTTGTTCCGCCGCCGTAACTTCAATATTGAGTCGCTCAATGTCGGGCGCACAGAAGCCCCCGATATTTCGCGGATGACCATTGTGATGGACAGTGATGATGTGGATGTGCGCATTGTCGAGGCGAACCTGTACAAGTTGGTGAATGTCATCGATGTGCAGGATGTCACCAACCAGCCTGCGGTGACGCGTGATCTGGCGCTTATCAAGGTTCACTCTACGCCCGAACAGCGCAGTGAAATTGCCAGTCTGGCTTCTATCTTCCGGGCCAAGATCGTCGATGTGGCCCCTGACTCGGTGATCGTAGAAATTACCGGAACCGAAGATAAGATCGAAAGCCTGGTGGAGTTGCTGCGCCCTCTGGGTATCGACGAGATGGTACGCACCGGCCAGGTGGCGATGATGCGCGGCTCCGAATCCGGTGTGCGGCACACCCCTGGCGCCAACGGCAAAAAGCCTAAGGTCTTGGTCCCGGTTGGTAATTAATCTTTTCCCTACATTTGAATGAAATAAGGAATTTTTTATGGCAACGATTTACTACGACAACGATGCAAACCCCGAACTGGTAAAAGCGACCAAAGTCGCCGTGATCGGATATGGTTCTCAGGGGCATGCCCATAGCTTGAATTTGCGCGATAGCGGTGTGGATGTCTGTGTTGGACTTCGGGAGGGCAGTAAGTCCTGGACGAAGGCCGAGGCTGATGGGCTTACTGTTAAGACGGTTGCTGATGCGGCTGCCTGGGCCGACACAATTATGATTTTGGCTCCCGATACGACTCAACCAGATCTGTACGAAGAGCATGTTGCTCCGCACCTTTCTGCGGGAAAAACACTCATGTTCGCACATGGCTTCAATATCCGCTTTGGCACCATCACCCCGCCGCCGGATGTGGATGTCAGCATGGTAGCCCCTAAAGCGCCCGGCCATCGCGTGCGCGAGTTATATGTTGAGGGGGAAGGTACTCCCGTTTTGCTGGCCGTTTATCAGGATGCCAGTGGGCAGGCGACCGAATATGCCAAGTCGTATGCTTATGGCATTGGCGGAACGCGCGCCGGCGCCGTGCAAACCACCTTTGCCGAAGAAACCGAAACCGATCTCTTTGGCGAGCAGGCGGTTTTATGCGGCGGTGTTTCGGCGTTGGTGCAGGCGGGTTTCGAAACATTGGTTGAGGCAGGCTACCAGCCAGAACTGGCTTATTTTGAGTGTATGCACGAACTCAAGCTGATCGTCGATCTGATGTATCAGGGTGGGTTGAATTACATGCGTTATTCGGTTTCCGACACTGCTGAACACGGCGACTATCACGCCGGGCCAAAGATCATCACCGAAGAGACCAAATACGTGATGAGCCAGATTCTGAAAGATATTCAAGATGGCACCTATGCCCAGACCTGGATCGAAGAAAATCAGAAAGGCCGTCCCTGGTTCAATGAACAGCGTCACAACGGACAAGCCAGCCTGATCGAGAAAGTGGGCGCGAAACTGCGCGAGATGATGCCCTTTGTCAACCCGGTGACGATCAAGCCGGGGGAATAACGTTTCAATGTTCAAACGTTAGAACGTTGGTGAATGTGAGTTGGATGATGAACAGCAATTACGTCCGCATTTTCGATACTACCCTGCGCGATGGCGAGCAATCTCCCGGTGCAACGCTGACTTCTGCCGAGAAGTTGGAGATCGCCCGCGGGCTGGCCCGCCTGGGTGTGGATATCATCGAAGCCGGGTTTCCGGCGGCCTCGCCGGACGATTTCGAAGGGGTGCGCCGCATCGCGGTGGAGGTGGGCAATCCGCCTCAGGGCATAGATGACCCTGAATTTGGCGTACCCACCATCTGCGGGCTGGCGCGTGCCACCCGTAAAGACATCGACGCGGCCTGGGGCGCGATCCAATATGCCCAAAAACCGCGCATCCACACGTTTTTGGCGACATCTCCCATCCATATGCAATACAAGTTGCGCAAAGACCCTGAAGAAGTGGTCGAGCAGGTGCGCGAGATGGTGGCCTACGCTAAGTCCCTCTGTGACGATGTCGAATTTTCTCCCGAAGATGCCGGACGAAGCGAGCCGGAGTTTCTCTACCTGGTGCTGGGCGAAGCCATCAAAGCCGGAGCGACAACGCTCAATATCCCCGACACGGTCGGTTACACCACCCCCGATGAATTCGGCGGGTTGATCGCCGGGATTATGGAGCATACGCCGGGCATCGAAAAGGCGGTCGTGTCGGTGCATTGTCACGACGACCTGGGGCTGGCCACGGCGAACTCCCTGGCCGGGATCCAGGCCGGGGCGCGGCAGGCCGAAGTTACCATCAACGGCATTGGCGAGCGGGCCGGAAACACGTCTCTCGAAGAGGTGGTCATGGCCTTGCAAACTCGTCACCCCGTTTACGGTTTAGAAACCGGTATTGATAGCACGCAGATCACGCGCGTCAGCCGCATGGTTTCAAATTACACTGGTATGCCGGTACAGCCGAACAAGGCCATTGTCGGCGCAAACGCGTTTGCGCACGAGGCCGGTATCCACCAGGACGGCATGCTCAAGAACAACAGCACCTATGAAATCATGCGTCCAGAGACGGTGGGATTACACCGTTCGCGCCTGGTGCTGGGGAAGCATTCAGGCCGCCACGCGCTGCGCGTGCGCCTGGAAGAGTTGGGCTACGAGCTGGAGGGGGAGGAGTTGGACCGCGCCTTCCAGAGTTTCAAAGCGTTGGCCGATAAGAAGAAAACCATCACCGATGCTGACTTAGAAGCCCTGGTGGAAGATCAGATGGACCGCGCCCGCGAGATTTACAGCCTGGATGGTTTGCAGGTGGCCTGCGGGACCATCGGGTTGCCCACTGCGACCGTGCGGTTGCTTGGCCCCGATGGGGAGCTGCACCTTCAGGCCGAGATTGGCACCGGCCCGGTGGACGCGGCCTATAAAGCCGTGGATGCGATTGTACAAGCGCCCAATATTCTCTTGGAGTTCAACATTCACGCTGTGACCGAGGGAATAGACGCCATGGGCGAAGTTACTGTGCGCTTGAAAGCCCAAAACGGGTCAATCCCGCGGCGTAAATCGCCTCAAAGCGACCGTACCCGGGCGCGCACCTTTGGAGGTTACGGCGCCGATACCGATATTATTGTTGCCAGTGTTAAAGCCTATCTGGCAGCCTTGAATAAATTAATCGCCGCCCGTGAACGCTCGGAACAAGCCGAAGCAGTCATTGGGCAAGTAGTGCTCAGCCAATAGCAAATGATGTAGGAGAAGAATCATGTCTAAAAAGAAGAATCCGCCCCGTGAGAACGCTTTCGAGAAATTCCCTGAACCGCGCACTTTCCCCGATCAGTGGGATATGTCTGGAGTGGCCGGGATGCCCCGCACGCCGATGAGTGTTGAACCCGAAGAAAACGACCGCATGGAAACTTTCCCTGAACCGCGCACCATTCCCGTTAAATGGGATGTGTCGGGATTAAAAAAATAGTCGCGTAGTTTCATTAATCTGGTCGTCATGTAGTCAGTTTGTTTGACCACGCGGCCAATGAGACTGGCCGACCACATTAAATTATGAATCAATCGAGCAAACCAAAAACTCTTTTTGAGAAAATTTGGGATTCCCACATTGTCTTGCACGAGCCTGACTCCCCGGCGATTTTGTATATTGACTTGCACCTGGTTCACGAAGTCACCTCGCCGCAGGCCTTCAGTGGCTTGCGGGAAAAGGGGCTTAAAGTCCGCCGCCCGGAGCGTACCGTAGCCACAATGGATCATTCTACCCCGACCCGCGCCCTTTCACTTAGTGTGGTGGATGAAATGGGCGCGCGCCAGTTGCGCCAGTTGCAGACCAATTGCAAAGATTTTGGCATTCAACTCTACGATCTGGATGACCCGTTGCGCGGGATTGTGCATGTTATGGGGCCGGAATTGGGCCTTACCCAGCCAGGTATGACCATTGTCTGCGGCGATAGCCACACCTCCACGCACGGCGCCTTTGGCGCGCTGGCCTTTGGTATTGGCACCAGCGAAGTGGAGCATGTCCTGGCGACTCAAAGCCTGCTGCAACATCGCCCCAAGACCATGCGGGTGGATTTTAACGGTGAACTCCAGCCCGGTGTGACCGCCAAAGACATGATCCTGGCGCTGATCGCCAAGATCGGTGTGAGCGGCGGCACCGGCTATGTGCTGGAATATGCCGGGTCGGCGGTGCGCGCCCTGAGCATGGAAGCGCGCATGACCTTGTGCAATATGAGCATCGAAGCGGGGGCGCGCGCCGGAATGGTAGCCCCTGACGAGACCACCTTTGAATATCTCGCCGGGCGTACGCACGCCCCCCAGGGCGCCGACTGGGACGCAGCCCTCGAGCGCTGGCGGGGCTTGCCCTCTGATCCTGGCGCGCAATACGATGCTGTCGTCACTGTGGATGTCTCGCAATTGGCCCCAATGGTCACCTATGGCACCAACCCGGGCATGGGGGTGCAAATCAACCAGACGGTGCCTGATCCGGATACAGAAAGCGATCCGGCCCGCCGCACCGCGCTGGAGAAAGCCCTCGCCTATATGAATTTGGAGCCTGGCAAGCCGCTCAGCGGCCATCCGGTGGATGTGGTTTTTATCGGCAGTTGCACCAACTCGCGCATCAGCGATTTGCGCGCCGCCGCTCAACTGCTTGAAGGACGACAAATCGCCGGGGGTGTGCGACTGCTGGTTGTGCCCGGCTCTGAGAGTATCCGCCGCCAGGCCGAAGCCGAAGGGCTTGATAAAATCTTCCGCCAGGCGGGCGCCGATTGGCGTTTTGCCGGGTGCAGTATGTGCATTGCCATGAACGGTGATCAGCTTTCGCCGGGGCAGTACGCCGTTAGCACCAGCAACCGCAACTTCGAAGGGCGCCAGGGAGCCGGAGGACGCACTTTCCTCGCCAGCCCGCTCACCGCCGCCGCCTCGGCGATTGCCGGAAAAATTATCGATCCAAGAATTTATGTTGAAGGTTAAAAAATTACAGGTTGAAGGTGTTTTTTCCCCTCAACCTTTCAACCTTCTAACCTTCAATCTGTAACCAAAAAATGAGACCATTCAAAACATTAACTTCTATCGTCATTCCATTGCCCCGCAACGACGTCGATACCGATCAGATTATCCCGGCGCGCTATCTCAAAGTGACCGATAAGGCGGGGCTGGCCGAGGGGTTGTTCGCCGGTTGGCGCTATCTCCCCGATGGTTCACCCGACCCCGATTTTCCCATCAATCAGGAGCGCTACCAGAACGCGCAAATATTGCTCGCCGGGGATAACTTCGGGTGCGGATCCTCGCGTGAACATGCTCCCTGGGCATTGGCGGGATGGGGTATCCGGGCAGTGATCAGCACATCGTTTGCGGATATTTTCTGCAATAATGCCCTGAAGAACGGCCTGCTCCCTGTGGTGGTGGATGAGCAGACTCACTCGAAGTTGCTTGCCGCTTTCAAAGCAGGTGCCAGCCTTGAAGTTCGCATTGATCTACCCGCCCAAATCCTGAGTCTCCCCAGCGGGACGCAAGCATCCTTTGCGATTGATCCTTTCAGCAAAACCTGTCTGATTGAAGGTGTAGACCAGTTGGGTTATTTGCTAAAGCAGGAAGATAAAATAGCCGCCTTCGAAGCGGAATTGACCTGATTCATTCAAGACCAACCCGGTCAACTGGAGTTGTTATGACTGTACAGATCTACGACACGACCCTGCGCGATGGGACCCAAAGCGAAGGCATTTCACTTTCGGTAAACGACAAAGTCAAAATTGCCCGCCGCCTGGATGAATTTGGCGTTCATTATATTGAGGGCGGCTGGCCTGGCTCAAACCCGAAAGACGCCGAGTTTTTTGAGCGTGTGCGAAAAATGGAATTCAAGCATGCCAAAATTGCCGCCTTTGGTTCTACGCGCAAGAAAGGCGCCCGCCCGGAAGATGATGCTAATCTTCGGGCGTTAGTTGAGGCTGGAACCCCGGTTGTGACTCTGGTTGGTAAAAGCTGGGATCTGCACGTTTATGATGTGTTGGAAACAACCCTGGAAGAAAACCTGGCAATGATCCGAGAGAGTGTGGCTTACATGAAAAATCTGGGCAAAGAAGTGGTCTACGATGCCGAGCACTTTTTCGATGGCTACAAAGCCAACCCGGATTATACGCTGCAAACCCTGGCCGCGGCCGCCGAAGGCGGGGCAGACGTGTTGGTATTGTGCGATACCAACGGCGGCTCACTGCCCTGGGAAGTGGCCGAAATTACCACGCTGGTGGGTGAGCAGTTTGCTACACCGATTGGCATTCACACCCACGATGATGGGGGCAATGGAGTTGCCAATGCGCTTTCGAGTTTGCGGGCCGGGGCGGTGCATGTACAGGGCACGGTCAATGGTTATGGGGAGCGCACCGGCAATGCCAATTTATGCACTATTATCCCTAACCTGCAATTGAAAATGGGTATTCGCTGCGTATCGGATGAAAATCTGGCCGGGTTGTCTGACCTTTCGCATTATGTCGCCGAGGTCGCCAACCAGCCGCAGAACCCTTATTATCCCTTTGTAGGGAAGAAAGCCTTCGCACACAAAGGCGGCATCCATGTGGCAGCGGTGCTGAAAAACGAAGATTCCTATCAACACATCAATCCGGTATTGGTGGGCAATCAACGCCGCACGCTGGTTTCGGAACTTTCGGGCCGCGGCAATGTGGTCGATAAAGCGCGTGATTTTGGCATTGAGGTCGATGGTGATCAGGCGCGTGAAGTTGTTGAGCAGATTAAAGAACTCGAGGCGCAGGGTTTTACCTTCGAGAGCGCCGAAGCCTCGGTGAATTTGATGGTGCGCCGCGCTCAACGCGATTATAAAGCGCCGTTTGAATTGATCGATTTTATGGTGCTGGTGGAGCATCGCCAGGGGCGCGGTATGTTCGCTGAGGCAACCGTCAAGGTGCGCGTGGACGATCAGGTCTTGCACACGGCTGCTGAGGGCAATGGCCCTGTCAACGCTCTAGACGCCGCTCTGCGGAAAGCACTCATTGGCGTTTACCCAGATCTCGCCGATATTCGCCTGGATGATTATAAGGTGCGTATTCTGGATAGCGAGAGTGGTACGGCGGCCAATGTGCGCGTGCTGATTGACACCAAAAACGGCAAGCAGCGTTGGAGTACGGTTGGGGCCAGCACCAATATCATCGAAGCCAGTTGGCGCGCCCTGGCCGACAGCATGGAATGCGCCATTCTCAACGGGGCCTGCTGCGGCTAGTTTTGAAAGAAATAACCACAAAGGCGCGCAGACACAAAATTCTTCTTGCATGGTTTGAAAAAAGGAAATAAGTATGAAAGCGAATATCGTACTCCTTCCCGGCGACGGGATTGGACCTGAAGTTGTTGCCGCGGCTCAAAGCGTGCTGCAAGCGATCGCCGAAAAATTTGGTCACACCTTCGCGATGGAAGAATATCTCATCGGCGGTGCGGCAATGGATGCTGCCGGTACAGCGTTGCCCGAAGAAACCTTGAGCGCCTGCCAGAATGCCGACGCGGTACTCCTGGGGGCAGTCGGTGGCCCGAAATGGGATGATCCAACCGCGGCTGTGCGCCCTGAACAGGGCTTGCTGGGATTGCGAAAGAGCCTGGGTTTATTTGCCAACTTGCGACCGGTTGTGCCGCAGGCCGATTTGCTGGCAGCCTCGCCCCTACGCCCGGATTTACTTGAGGGGGTGGATTTGCTGGTAGTGCGTGAACTCACTGGCGGGATCTATTTTGGCGAGCCGCGTGGACGACATGAGGTGGGCGGGCAACAAACAGCCTTCGATACGATGATCTATTCGGAGAATGAGGTGCGTCGGGTGGTGCGCCTGGCTTTCGACCTGGCCCGCCAGCGGCGCAAGAAAGTTACCTCGGTAGATAAAGCCAACGTGCTTGACTCTTCGCGCTTATGGCGGCAGGTAGCCGCTCAGGTGGCTGCCGAATACCCCGATGTGGAATTCGAAGTGTTGCTTGTAGATGCGGCTACTATGCACCTGATTACCCGACCAGCCAGTTTCGATGTCATGGTTACGACAAATATGTTTGGCGATATTCTCACCGATGAAGCCTCTGTGCTAACCGGCTCGATGGGTAATTTGCCATCGGCCTCTTTGGGAGAAGATATGAACCGCCTTGAGCAACCGCGCGGCCTCTATGAACCTATTCATGGTTCAGCCCCAGACATTGCCGGGGAAGGCATTGCCAACCCTGTTGGCACTATCGTCTCTGCGGCGATGATGCTGCGCCATTCGCTGGGGATGGAAACCGAAGCCCGGGCTGTAGAGAATGCCGTGGATGCGGCCATCCGGGCTGGCAACCGTACGATTGATCTGGCACGCTCCGGCGAAAAATCGTTGAGCACAGCGATGATGGCAGCCAAAATTATCGAATTGGTCTGATTGGTCGGTGGGGATGGTTCATCTATTGTGACAATCGTACCGACCGACGAATTAGACAAACCGACTAACCTCTCATGAACCCAATCATTGCCTTCCAAGGGGAACCCGGCGCGTATAGTGAACTGGCCGCTTTCGAGTATTTCGGCCCGGCCATTACTACACTGCCTTGTGCGTCCTTCGAAGATGCTTTTTCAGCCGTTGAGAACGGCCAGGCCACACATGGGTTGCTGCCGATTGAGAATTCGCTGGCGGGCAGCATTCACCATAATTATGATCTGTTACTTGAAGCAGACCTGACCATTGTGGGCGAGTATCATTTGCGCGTCAGTCACTGCCTGATGGCAGCTCCCGGCACGACTCTGGCCGATGTGCGCCTGGTGCATTCGCATCCGCAGGCGCTGGCGCAGTGCAAACATCGTCTGCGTCAGATGGGTTATGTCCCTGTGGTTGAAGCGGATACAGCGGGCAGCGCGCGCTTGATCCAAGAACGCGGCGCGAAAAACGCCGCTGCTCTGGCTTCTACGCGCGCTGCCGAAGTTTATGATCTTGAAATTTTGCAAGAGCGTATGGAAGATAACCCGGCAAATTTCACGCGTTTCCTGGCATTAACATTGCAGGCAATCCCAAGAGATGCCGATGGCGATTTCAAGACTTCGATTGTTTTCCGTTTGAAAAATCAGCCGGGCGCGCTGTTCAAAGCGTTGAGTGTTTTTGCATTGCGAGATATTGACCTGACAAAAATCGAATCGCGGCCCATTCAGGGCAAACCCTGGGAGTACATGTTCTATATTGACTTTGCCGGTCACGCCGATGCGCAAATTGGACGGCGGGCGTTGGATCATTTGGGTGAGCTGGCCGCCTACCTGCGGGTATTGGGTTCGTACCCGCGTCATCAGATGGCCTAAGCGCGATTTTCTATTATTAAGTTTCGCGTGGAGTATAGACAACGCATGAGCTTGTTATAGAGATAGGGTGGATGTTAGTAAAGCAATGCGTGAGCGCTTTCCGTTTGGGGTTTTTGAAAAGAATGCTTATCTCTGCTATGGTATAAAGGGGGGCATGAGATTTCAAGTTTTCATCATTGTCTTATTTGGTATTGTGTTGGCAGCCTGCTCGCCACAGGCGGCTTTTTTAGATCCAACCCCCTCGGCAGCACCGACTCGAATGCCGACAACCACCCTAACGGGAGTCCCGACTGCTACGCGGACCTTCATGCCGCCCGCTCCGAGTGTAACGCCTACTTCAACGGATCTTCCCCCAACGGAGACCGTCATCCCCGAAGGCTGCTACCAGGCCGAATTGGTCGAAGATGTTACCGTGCTGGATGGCAGCGTGATCGCGCCTGGTGAGATTTTCTTGAAGATTTGGCGTGTCCAGAATACCGGTTCATGCACCTGGCGCTGGGGCGATTTATGGCTGTCTTTTGACGATGAGCATCCGCTCAATGGGCCAGATCAGGCGCGGGCCTATTTCTACCCACCTGATCCAGTCTTGGAACTTGCCTTAATTGGCAACGCAGCTTGGCAGAATTTTCTTGGCGAGGTATCACCGGGAGAGATCGTAGATTTGCCGCTGTTACTGCAAGCTCCCGATACTCCGGGTGTGTATCGCAGTCATTGGCGTTTTGAATCGGAAAGCGGCACAGAGATGGCTTTACTATGGGTGTTGATGGTAGTCAATCAGGAGAAGCCATTTCAACAGCCCGATTGGTCGGGGGTTTGGCTGCATAGCAACACCTGGTTCCTTAATGGCTTGGTTGACCCTGGTATGTTGGTGGTCGAACAGCAAGACGGCGAAATATTTGGGTTTTTCTATCCTCACGGCGGGCCTTCGAATGGTGATTTGGTGTACCTGACAGGAACGATCGGCGGGGAGGGGCGTCAGGTGGAGGGCATCTTTAATATGTTATGGGATGCCCCAATGGAATTCCAGTGGTCCATGCGCGCTAATCAGCATCAATTCGAAGGCGAGATTTTCCCTCGTCAACAAGGCGCAGCAGGCACCTGGTGCGGTGGCCGTAATGGACGGGTGCCGCCGGTATGCGCGCCATAATAGGAGGTGTGCATTGTCCTTACGAGAGTATCTGAGGTTGTTAGAAACGCAAGACCGGTTGGTGCGCGTCACGGAACCGATTTCGAAAACCTATGAAATTGCTGCCGTACTCAAGCAGTTGGAACCCCGCCCGGTGATCTTTGAGCAGGTGCGCGAGTCGGGAATCCGGGTGATGGGCAATCTTTTTTGCACCAAGCAAGATTTCGCTGACTATTTCGACATGCTGGTCAAAGAGATCATTCCGCGTCTAGATAGGGCGATTGGGAACCCCCAGAATTTTCGTCCGAAATTGGAAGGGAGGGAAGGGGAGGGGTGTGCCCCTTGTCAGGAAGTTGTGCACCTTTCCCCCGATCTCAACAAACTCCCCATCCCGCTGCATTTCGAAATGGATGGTGGCCCGTATATTACTTCGGGGGTATTTGTGGTCAAGCACCCGAAGCACGGCCAGAATTTGGATTTTCATCGGGCAATGCAGTTTTCGTCCACCGAGATGGCGATCCGGGTGGTCAAAGGACGCCACTTCGATCAATTCTTGCAGGATTTGGGGCAAGTGGATGTGGCGGTCTGTATTGGCAATTCGCCCAATGTGCTGGCCGCAGCAGCTATTTCGGTAGATATTGGCGTGGACGAATTAACCATCGCGCATGCTTTGCAACCGCTTGAGTTAGTACGCGCCAAAACGGTCGATTTGATGATCCCCGCACAGGCCGAATTTGTGCTGGAAGGCACTGTCTACCGTGACCGCCGCCATGCCGAAGGCCCATTTGTGGATCTCACTGAGACGATGGACGTGGTGCGAGAAGAACCGGTTTTCGAAGTCAAAGCAATTACCCATCGTAAAAACCCACTTTGGCATGCCTTGCTGCCAGGGGCTTTGGAGCATAAACTGCTAATGGGGATGCCGCGCGAGCCAACCATATTCCGTAAGGTCAATGAGGTTGTCCGTTGTTTAGATGTTCATGTCAACCCCGGGGGTTGTTCGTGGCTGCACGTTATTGTGCAAATTGACAAGCAGCATGAAGATGATGGCAAAAAAGCCATCCGGGCGGCCTTTGCCGGACACCGTTCGTGCAAGCACGTTTATGTCGTAGACACGGATATAGACATCTATGACCCGCTGCAAGTCGAGTGGGCGCTGGCGACGCGCTTTCAGGGCGACCGTGACCTGGTTGTACTCGATCGTGAACCCGGCTCTAGCCTTGACCCCAGCGCAGAAGCCGGAACGAAAATGACCACCAAAATGGGTTTTGACCTGACGGCTCCGGTCGGTGAGGCCCGGCAGCATTACGAAAAGGTGCCATATCCAACCGTTGATTTTGATAAATTTTCAACGAACTGCGTTAGTCCTTAAAGGGTGACCTTTCTTCGCATGACTTTGTTTGCGCTGTATTCAACGACTTGATGGATTTGTGCTAGATATGCAACTGACAAAAGAAGAACACAACATGCTCAACGGCGGTCAGGGCCGTGCCGTACAGAAGGCGATGGAAATTCTGACCGCCTTAGGCCGTATCTACGGCGCTGAGCGTTTGATTCCGGTGACATCTGTACAAATTTCAGGAGTCAGTTATGCCAATTTGGGGGAGGCCGGGCTGAATTTTTTGGCCGAGATGGCCGAGGGCGGGGGCAAAGCCCGCGTGCTGACCACCCTCAACCCCGCCGGGATGGATATTGAGAATTGGCAGACTTTGGGCATCAGCGCTGAATTTGCCGAAAACCAACAGCGCGTGTTGGCTGCATTCGCCCAAATGAATGTCATCACAACAGCAACCTGTACCCCGTATCTGATTGGAAATACACCGCGCTTTGGTGAGCATATCGCCTGGGCGGAGAGCAGCGCGGTGTGTTATGCGAACTCAGTTTTGGGGGCGCGCACCAACCGGGAAGGCGGCCCCAGCGCGCTGGCCGCCTCGCTAACCGGTTTGACCGCCGAATATCGTTATCATTTGGATGCGTTCAGAGAGCCGACATTGACGGTAAACGTTGAAGGCTTAGGAGACGAGAATATCGATTTTGGGGCTTTGGGGAAAGCGCTGGGTGATCGAATGCAGGAGAGCAAAGGGGGCAAAGTGCCGTATCTGCGCGGGATTGAAACGGCCTCGGTGGAGAATCTGAAGTCCTTTTGCGCCAGTATCGCAACCTATGGGGGGGTGGCCCTCTTCCATATGCCGGGGATCACTCCCGAGGCGAGTGCGATGCTGCCTCCCAAAAATGAGATAGCCATCACGGTAGAAGAAATTGCAGCGGCCAGAAAATCGATGTTGGATGCAACATCCGCTGAGATCGACTTTGTCAGTCTCGGCTGCCCGCATCTCACAATACGGGAAGTTGCCCGCATTGCCGAATTGTTGGCCGGAAAAACAGTCACCAAAGAATTTTGGATCACCACCGCCCGCCCTACAAAAGAAATCGCCGACCGGATGGGGTATACGGCCGTCATCGAAGCAGCGGGGGCGAAATTTGCAGCCGATACGTGTTGTGTTGTCGCTCCGATCAAGGGGCGCTTTACCGCACTGGCAACAGATAGCGCCAAAGCCTGTTATTACGGGTACGCGAAGAATGATTTCAAAACAGCCTTGCTGCCTTTTGACAAAGTTGTGCAGATCGCGTTGAGTAAGTAATGATGGTTGCTGCTGTTCAACCCCCTATTTTAGGCTTTTCCCTGTGCAAGTGCGTAACTCCTATGCCTATTGAAATCTCAATGTCTGAAAAATGCTTATCAGAACTGAGGTTATTATTGTATAATCTGGTTTTCCTGAGATTGGTAAGTGTGTTGGAGGAATTATATGGCGGATGAGAAAGCAAAAACAAGCAAAGAGAAAAAAACACCCGCTAAAAACAACCAGTCGTTTTGGGTTACTTTGCCGGGGATCCTCACCCAACTTGTGACTTTAATTTCAGCCATCGGCGGATTGATCGTTGTCCTCAATGAAGTTGGTGTGTTTGACCCGCGTGTCACAGATACGCCGACGGTTACCCATACGATTACCCCAACAGCTTCTCAAACTTCAACCCGCACCCCAACCAGAATTCCCCACACGCTAACCTATACCGCTACTCCAAAAACGCCAACCGCAACCATTACCCGCACACCAACCATTACCCGCACGCCGACCCGCACCGCCACTGCCACACTTTATCCTGACGAACCCATCTTGGTAATATTAGCCTGGCCCGGCATCAATATTCGCCGTGGCCCAGGGTACGACTTTCCCTACGGCCCGGTGGTGACATTAGCCCCCTATGGTAGCACAGTGCGCATTTTGGGGAGAAGCGAAAATTGGAATTGGTATCGCATTGAGTGTCCTATTGATGTGGTCGTTGAGACCGGGTGTTGGGTGACCGCTGATGAAGATTATTCGAATGCCTTTAATGCAGATCATGTTCCAACGCTTGAACCGCCTCTGACTTTCACCCCCAGGCCGTCTGCAACCCCAACGCCGCCGGGGTAATTTTCCCCTACTTGCAGAGAACCTACCTGTAACAATCGCCTCCAAATCGAGTTTTCTTTAACGCGCACCCAGCCTGTCAGATGTGTAAGCTGGGTTGTGCCTGAATCCATTTACAATACGTGTACATTAGCATCTATTGCTTAGGAAATCTCTTTTAAAACCTTAGCAATTACATTATGTTGGTTGCGTTATCGTTACGGAGATGATTATGGTTGTACCGTATGGCCCATTGTTAGTTGTCGAAGATGTACCTCACATCCTTGAGTTGTTGGCGGTGACGTTGCGTTTTAAGGGGTATCCGGTGGTGACGGCGAAAAATGGCGAGGAAGCACTGGCAATGGTCGAGAAGGAAAGACCAGCCATTATCATTACCGATATTCTGATGCCGCGCATGGACGGTTTTGCCTTGATGCACAATTTGCGCAAAAACCCCAAAACCAGTCAGATCCCCGTGGTCTTTCTCTCGGCGACTTACATCACCCCGGAAGATCGCGATTTCGCGCTCAAGCTTGGCGCAGTCCGCTTTTTGGAGAAGCCGGTTGACACTCCGGAATTTTTGCTGACGGTGGCTGAAATTCTCACGCAGGGGATGCCGACAATTCCGCCGCCTTTGAGTGAGCGTGATTTCTACCAGGGGTATCGCGAACGTCTTGAGCAAAAATTGCGTGAAAAGAGTCATCAAATAGCCCGTACCGAGCGGCTACTAGAAACGCTGCCCACTGAACAAAAACCGGCATTTGAAGCCCTATTGAGTGAAGCCCGATCTCATAGAGCAGAAATTCAAGACGAGTTAGATCAATTGTATGGGATCTTGTCGCAGGAAGAAGATGCAGAATTATAAGTGATAGGACTTACACACCCCTATTTTTCGGACTTTCCTCTCGCAAGTGCGTAACTCCTAAGTGATTTATGCGCTTAATGCTGGGGCGGCAAACAAGCAACCAACAGGCCCACTGATTCATTCGACCCCCTGTGTTTGAGGATAACGGGGGTTTTTCATGCGAGGCAAAATGCAACCAACATTAATGGATTTGATCGAAATGGCTCGTCAGGCCGGCAAGATTTTGAAAACAGGCTTTGGGGGGCCTTTGCATGTCGAGCACAAAGGTGCTATTGACCTGGTTACCGAAATGGACCGTCAATCGGAAGCTTTTTTGCTCAACGCCGTTCAGGCGCGTTTTCCCCACCATCGCGTGATTGCCGAAGAAAGTGGGGGCCTTGCTGGAACACATCAGCATGCCTGGATTGTCGACCCGCTGGATGGCACGGTAAATTACGCGCACGGCATTCCGATATTTTCGGTATCTGTCGCGTATGCTGAGAGAGATAAGCTGAAATTGGGCGTCGTCTATAACCCGATGATGGATGAGTGTTTTAGCGCCGAACGCGGCAAGGGGGCGTGGCTGAACGGACAATGCCTGAAGGTGACAACTGTTCCCGAACTGGAGCACAGCCTTATGGTGACGGGCTTCTACTACGATTCGTGGACCAACCCCGATAACAACCTGGACCATTTCTCCAAGTTCATGCTGCGCACACAAGGTGTCAGGCGCTTTGGGTCGGCCGCGCTGGATTTGGCCTATGTGGCCGCAGGGCGTTTTGATGGTTACTGGGAATTACGCCTGAATGCCTGGGATATTGCTGCGGGGGGGCTGATTGTTCAGGAAGCGGGTGGGCTGGTGACCAACATTCACGGAGACCCCAAATTTATGCAGCCCCCGTTTTCTGTTCTGGCTGCAAATCCGGCGCTCCACGCCAAAATGTTGAAGCTGCTGAAAAGCGCGGCTTAGTCGTTTCCCCCTTGGAGTAGCGCTGCCAACTCGTCGGCTGCCACCCGCGAGGTGAGGTCGAGGCTCAGGGGCGTTACCGAGACGCGTTTCTTGATATATAACGTGTGTACGTCCGAATCATCCGCAGCCTCATGCCAGTTATCCGCAATGCTGTAACCCAGCTTGGTGGGCTGATCCCAAGAGGGTCGCTCGGGTCGCTCTGCCCGGTAATAGCGCACCTGTGAGAGCCGGGTAATATCCCAGGGCGTTTCAGGGGTTGCATCTGCCGGTACTTCAATTTTGAGCACATCCACATCCGGGGGCATTTTTTGCACCAGCAGGCGTTTTCCAAAAAAGGCTGCGAAGTGCCCCGCTGAAGAGAAATCGACCTCGGTGGAGTAAGACAGGTGGTGTTCCAGGTGCGTATCCAGCGAGATTGCCAGCGCGGGAATGCCCAAGGCAGCAGCTTCTAGCGCCGCGCCAACCGTTCCAGAGATTGTCACGCCACTGCCGATATTGGCGCCATAATTGATGCCGGAAACGACCAGATCGGGAAAACAGGGCAACACTTCTAAAGCGCCGTGCAGCACAGCTTGTGCCGGAGTGCCTCCGACGGCGTAAATTGTCCATGTGCGCCCGTTGACCTGAAGTTCTTGGGGCGTGATGATGCCATCCGATGTGGAGGGTAAACTACGCCCTGCGCCAGAACTTTGCTGGCGCGGTGCAACAACGGTGACATAACCAATCGATTCAAGCGCCGCCGCCGCTGCCCATAACCCTGGCGAACGGATACCATCGTCGTTTGTAAGCAGAATTTGGGGTTTGTTTTTTCTCATAATATCGTATGTATTTGCCCAGATTAAAAAAATAGAGCGGGTAGACCCGCTCCTTTGGCGCCCTCGGCGTGACTCGAACACGCGACCCCTTAGTCCGCAACCAAGTGCTCTATCCACTGAGCTACGAGGGCATTTTCCAGCTTGCAGTGAGGCAGTAGGCAAAACCCTGTGATTTCGACTACTGTTCACTGCGAACTGAAATAGGCGGGGAGGGCGGGATTCGAACCCGCGGTCGAGTTTTACCCCGACAACCGCTTAGCAGGCGGCCCCAATCAGCCACTCTGGCACCTCCCCAGAATAATCATCAATTGTTAATTGTCAATGGTCATTAGATAATGGTGGTTGTCTCATTTTTGTAATGGACAATTGAGCATTACCCAGTAACCATTAATCTGGCGGAGGGAGTGGGATTCGAACCCACGATGGATTGCTCCATACCTGTTTTCAAGACAGGCGCCTTCGTCCACTCGGCCATCCCTCCAGGTTTTGGGTCGAGAGGACCCCTCCCAAGCGGCTTGGATTTTACCATAGGAAGTTTACAGAATCAATGACGGCGTTTGATTTCCCTTGACCAATCCCTCTATACAAGCTAAAATCCAACTTTGCGGCTGGCCCTATTCAGGTTCCCAGCCGCTATTTTGGCGTATGCTATGTTTGAGAATCTAACCGGTCGCCTTAACGAAGTTTTCGATAAATTGCGCCGCCGCGGCAAGCTCTCTGAGCGTGATGTAGAAGCTGCGATGCGCGAGGTTCGATTAGCGCTGTTAGAGGCCGATGTACATTACAAAGTTGTCAAAGATTTTGTCGCTAGGGTTCATGAGCGGGCTGTTGGGCATGAAGTCTCGCGGGCGCTGAACCCCGGTCAGCAAGTCGTCAAGATCGTCCATGAAGAATTGATCGCTACACTGGGTGAGCCGGCCCCCTTAGATTTACGTGGCCCTAAACCACGCCTCATCATGCTGGCGGGTTTGCAAGGTTCGGGCAAAACCACTGCAGCTGGAAAGCTGGCTCGCATCTTACGGGGGCAGGGTGAGCGTGTGCTATTGGTAGCGGCTGACCCCTACCGCCCGGCGGCTGTGCAGCAATTGCAGACGCTTGGCGAACGCCTCGCCACCGAAGTGTTTAGCGAGGCAGATACCCCTCCGCCAAAGCTGGCGCAACGGGCTTACAATCGAGCGAAAAAAGGTGGTTTTAGTGTCGTAATTCTAGATACTGCCGGACGATCGCAACTCGATGATGATTTGATGCAGGAACTGCAATCCATTGCGCAGAAGGTGGAAATCACCGAAGCGCTCCTGGTTGTGGATGCGATGATCGGGCAAGAAGCCGTCAGCATTGCACAGGGTTTTCGGTCGGCCATCCCCCTCTCGGGGTTGATTCTCACGAAGATGGATGGTGATGCCCGCGGTGGGGCTGCCATATCTATTCGCTCGGTGACAGGGGTTCCCATAAAATTTTTGGGCACCGGCGAAGGGCTAGATGCGCTGGAAGTCTACGATCCAGGGCGGCTGTCTTCTCGCATCCTTGGAATGGGTGATATGATTGGCCTGATCGAAAAAGCAGAAGCGGCTTTCGATCTGCAAACTGCGGAGGCGCAGGCCAAAAAACTGATGTCGGGCGAATTCACATTAGAAGATTTCGCCAACCAATTGCAGCAAGTCCGCAAAATGGGCCCGATCGGACAACTCCTCGATATGTTCCCCGGCGGAATGGGGAGAATGGCGGAAGCCATCGACCCTCAAGAAGCCGAACAACAGTTCAAAAAGACCGAGGCAATTCTCAGTTCGATGACTGTTGAGGAACGCAGAAAGCCAAAACTCTTGAACGCCAGCCGCAAACGGCGTATTGCCAGTGGATCGGGCACACAGGTTCAAGATGTCAACCAATTGTTAAAACAATATCGGGAAGCGCATCGCATGATGAAAGCTATCAGAAAAACCGGCATGCGCGGTATCCCCGGTTTGTTCGGATAAATCCTAACTGTACAGCCGCCCCGCGTCCCTTCAACGCACCCCCTCTCAGCGCCTGTCCAGATACGGAGCAAAAATCATACTCAAAAAGGAATACTGCAAAAAGGCAGTTCCATCTGTAATTGAAGGAGACAGATTAAAATGGTTCGTATTCGATTGCGCCGCGTAGGCGCGAAAAAGCAACCCAGTTATCGTGTCGTCGCCGCGGATAAAGAAAGCCCCCGCGATGGGCGCTTCCTCGAAGTCTTGGGTTTTTACAATCCCCGCACTGAACCCTCTACCATCGAATTCGCCGAGGATCGGGTTTATCATTGGTTAAGCGTTGGCGCTCAACCCTCCGAGGCTGTGCGCCGTCTATTCGATCAGGTTGGATTGTGGGATCGTTATGAGCGCTTCAAATCTGGCGAAGATGTTGAGAAACTCTTGAAAGAAGCTGCCGCAGCTGTTGAAGCTCGCGGGGTGGATCCTCGTACTCGCCGGGACGATTTAATCGCCCAGGCGGCCAAATCGACACCTGCAAAAGAAGAGCCTAAGGCCGAAGAAGAACCCGCAGAAGTTGTTGAAGAACCCCAGGCCGAAGAAGAACCGGTAGAAGTTGTTGAAGAACCGCAGGCCGAAGAAGAGACGGAAGAGACCCCTGAAGAATAGTCTCGAGCGTTCACCCATTAATAGATTTCTAGGGCACCTGGAGGTACATTGTGAAGGATTTGGTCGAGTATATTGCTCGTTCTCTGGTTAATGATCCCATGGAAGTTGTGGTAGATCAGAAACATCATGGTTCCAAGGTGTATTTGCACCTTCGGGTTGCAAAAGAAGATATGGGTCGCGTGATTGGAAAGGGGGGGCGGGTGGCGAATGCAATTCGCAAGTTGTTGCGAGTAGCCTCAGCGCGTGAAGGTCTAAGCGCCTCGTTGGATATTGACGATCCGCGCTGATGCCGATGAAGGTGTTTTTTTCCCCTGATCAAAAACCAGGCTCGCCAGAACATGGCGGGCCTGAGTTCTTAGTCATTGGAAAATTGCGCAAACCCCACGGCTTGCGGGGTGAGATCATCATGTCGGTGTGGACAGATTTTCCAGAGAGAATCACTCCTGGCGCTGAAGTCTATGTGGGTGATAACCACACGCGGCAGATTGTGGGCAGTGTTCGTTGGTATCGAAAAGATATGCTGATCGCGCTTGAAGGATACATGGATCGTGAGCAGGCAGGGTTTTTTCGCAATCAGATCATCTCAGTGCGCACCGACAGCCTCCCGTCGTTGGAGGAGGGTGAGTTTTACCTTCATCAGTTGATTGGGTTGCAAGTTATTAATGAAACGGGTGATGTTCCCTTAGGGATTATCGAGTCGATTATCGAGACCGGCGCAAACGATGTCTTTCTTGTGCGCTCTGAGGCTGGGGATGAGTTGCTGATCCCAGATACCGATGAAGTGGTTGTTGAAATAAACCTGACTTTGGGTGAACTGCGTGTGCGCCTGTTGCCGGGTTTGCTTCCTCCGTCTTAAGCGCGCGTTGCCATACGTATTTCCAAAATAGCACATCTCAATAGAGACCACTTACGACAAGGAATTCCCCCGCTCGATGGGAAATTATCCCCGACGATCACAGACACTGTCGGATTTGGTGAATTGTCTCGATTACCCTTGCCTTGACACATTGAAAACCGTTATGGTATTCTGATGCACGCTCTACGGCCGATAGATCTGGAATAATGCTATGTTTTGGGATTAATATGCCTGGGGGCTGGTAGTGAAAGATTTCCGACGATATTGGGTTGGCTTTAACCTGGTCAAAGGGATTGGTGCTGTCCGTTTGCGATTGTTGTTGGACGCCTTTGGAGATCTGGAAACAGCCTGGCACGCGTCACGGGATGCTTTACAAGCCGCTGGACTTACCCAAAAACTGGCCGCCAGTTTGATCCAATTCAGAGCGAGCGTTGATCTTAACAACATCTGGGAAGATATTTACTCACAGGGTGTTCAAGTTTTAACCTGGGAAGATGATGACTATCCCAGTCGATTGCGTGAACTCGACACTGCTCCGCCGGTTCTCTATATGCGGGGTGACTTGATGCCCGAAGATGAGTGGGCAGTAGCTATTGTGGGTACTCGTCGGGTGACGGCTTATGGCCGACAAGTTACTGAAGACATTGCTCGCTACCTGGCGCACAACGGCATTACCGTAGTGAGTGGATTGGCTCGCGGTGTCGATGCAATCGCGCATCAAACAGCCCTCGAATCCGGAGGCCGCACCCTGGCAGTACTTGGGTGCGGCGTGGATCGAATTTATCCGCCAGAACACCGCCAGCTTTATGAGCGGATTACGGCACAAGGCAGCTTGATAAGTGATTACGCGATAGGGACGCCCCCGGATGCGCGCAATTTTCCGCCGCGCAACCGCATTATATCGGGGTTGTCCCTGGCAACGGTGGTAGTGGAAGCAGGCTCGAAAAGCGGTGCCCTGATCACGGCTGAATTCGCTGCTGAACAAGGGCGCGAGGTTTTTGCTGTCCCTGGCAATGTACTTGTCCCCCAGAGCAAGGGCACAAACCGTCTAATCCAGCAGGGCGCGCACCCGCTTCTAAATCCGGAAGAAATATTGGAGATACTGCAATTGAATATGATTGCAGAACATCGGCAAGCCCGCGTGGTTTTGCCTGCGAATGCAACGGAAGCGCAGCTTTACACAATACTCGGCCAAACGCCAATGCATGTTGATGAAATTTGCAATCAAGTCAACCTGCCTGTAGACAAAGTCACCGCTGCTTTGGTGATGATGGAATTGAAGGGCATGGTCCGGCAGGCCGGTGGAATGCGATATTATGCCGTTGGTGAAATGAGTGCCGGTTATGCAGTAGATGATTGAGGACCAAATGGTAGATCATTATTATGCAGTCATTATGGCGGGTGGAGGCGGAACGCGTTTGTGGCCGCTTTCGCGCCTGGCAACCCCAAAGCAGATGCTCCCATTGTTGGAGAATCGCTCCTTGTTCCAGATAGCGGTAGACCGCCTGGATGGTATTTTCGCGCCGGAAAATATTTTTGTAGTCACCGTAGCCGATCAGGCAAAATCTCTGCAAGGGCAGTGTCCGCAAATCCCGGTAGAAAATTACCTTTTAGAGCCGATGCCGCGCGGCACGGCCTCTGTGGTGGGGTTAGCGGCAATTGCTTTACAAGAAAAAGACCCGCAAGCGGTGATGGCGGTATTAACAGCCGATCATATATTTCAAAACGAAAGCTATTTTCAACAATTGTTATTAGCTGCCTATGATGCCGCGTTGCAAGATCATCTGGTCACACTCGGAATTTCGCCCACCTACGCAGCCACAGGTTATGGCTATATTCAACAGGGTAGCTTGTTAAAGACCTGCCGCGAGTTGGATGTTTTTCAGGTATTGAAATTTGTCGAAAAACCGGACGAGCCCCGTGCCCAGGCAATGCTGCAAAGCGGCGACTTCGCCTGGAATTCTGGGATGTTTGTCTGGCAGGTTGAGCGTATTCTCATGGAGTTTGCCCGCCAGATGCCGGAGTTATACTCACAATTGCAAGAAATTGCCAAAGCCTGGCATCAACCCCAAAAGGAGTCTGTCCTCCACCAAGTTTGGCCGCAGATTATTCCAGAAACCATCGATTTTGGCATTATGGAAAATGCGGGCGATGTTGTTGTGATCCCCGCGCAAGGGCTAGGTTGGAACGATGTGGGCAGCTGGGAGGCGCTTTTTGATGTGTTGCCTGTGGACAAAGATGGCAATATTATCTTGGGCACGGGGCATCTTCACGAGGGGACACAGGAATCGTTAATCTATAAAAATACCCAAGATCGTCTTGTGGTTACCATTGGCATTAACGATTTGGTGATCGTCGACACGGAGGATGTATTACTGGTGTGTCGGAAAGACCAGGCACAAAAGGTGCGTGAGGTAGTCAAGCAATTGAAAAAAACAGGTGAGCAATATCTGTAATCTAAAAACGGCATAGCATTTTGTAAAGGTATGACGCCGCACGGATAATCACCTGACATTGGAGTTTTTGATGGAAGCGTATTGTGTAAAATGTAAAGAAAAGCGGGAGATGAATAACCCTCAGGCCGTATTCACCGCCTCGGGGACTCCGGCCACGAGCGGCGCTTGCCCGGTTTGTGAGACAGGCATGTACCGAATGGGGCGTACAGATGCCCATGAAGGCCTGGAGCCTCCCGAAGTTGTTAAGAAGCCTCGCAAGAAGAAACAAGTAAAACGTTCTGGCAAGCTGGTGATTGTCGAATCTCCGGCAAAGGCAAAAACGGTTGAGCGTTTTCTTGGCAAAGGGTATAAGGTGCGCGCCTCGGTTGGGCACGTGCGAGATTTACTGCGTTCTCAGTTATCGGTTGATGTGGAAAATGATTTCACACCGAAGTACCGCGTTCCGAACGAAAAGCGCGCGGTTGTCAAAGAGCTTAAGAGCCTGGCCGAGAAAGCCGAGGAGATCTATTTGGCAACCGACTTGGATCGAGAAGGGGAAGCGATTGCCTGGCATCTGATGGAAGCCGCCGATATTGAACCTCAACGCACCCGCCGGGTTATTTTTCATGAAATCACCCGGTCGGCCATTGAAGAAGCCTTTGCCCACCCGCGTGCGTTAGATATGGATTTGGTCAACGCACAGCAAGGCCGCCGCATATTGGATCGATTGGTGGGGTATAGCATCAGCCCGATATTATGGAAGAAGGTGCGAGGGCGTCTCTCGGCGGGACGAGTGCAATCGGTGGCTTTGCGCCTGATTGTGGAGCGCGAACGAGAAATTAATGCCTTTGTCCCCGAAGAATATTGGACAATCAGTGCGGAATTTTCCCCCAATGGCGATAAAGAAAAATTTATTGCGAAATTGGTGCGAGTAGATGGGGAAGAACCGCAACTCTCTGCTGAAGCCGATGTGACACCCCTGTTGGTGGATATGGAAACCGCCAAATACGCGGTGAGCAAAGCCAAAAAAGGCACTCGGCGGCGTAATCCATCTGCTCCCTTCACGACGAGCACCATGCAGCAAGAGGCCTCTCGCCGGATGAGGTTCACCGCCCGGCGTACCATGCGCATTGCCCAACAACTTTATGAAGGCGTTGATGTGGGCAACGGCGGGCAGACTGGTTTGATCACCTATATGCGCACCGATTCCACCAATATCTCGGCGGTGGCACAGGCTGAAGCGCGACAATTTATTTTAGATACATATGGTGAAAGCTATGTGCCAGAAAAAGCGCCGCAATACAAAACGAAAGCCCGCGGCGCACAAGAAGCCCACGAAGCTATTCGCCCGACCTCGGTTTTGCGCACACCCAAGTCGATCAAAGATTATCTCTCCCGTGATCAATACCGCCTATACCAACTCATCTGGCAGCGCTTTGTGGCTTCGCAAATGACTTCGGCAATCTACGATACGATCTCTATCGAGATTGATGGTGCCGAAGCCAAGCATCAATATCTCTTGCGCGCTACCGGCTCAACGATTCGTTTTCCCGGTTTCTTGGTGGTATATCAAGACCAAAGGAAAAAGGGAGAGCAAGAGATGCCCGTACCAACGGACCTTGTGGTTGGGCAACTAATGAAATTGATTCGCCTGATCCCTGAGCAACATTTCACCCAGCCGCCCCCGCGTTTTTCGGATGCCTCGTTGGTGAGTGAGCTAGAGGAAAACGGTATTGGACGCCCTTCGACCTATGCCCCCATTCTATCGACATTGCAAAACCGCGGTTATATTATCCGAGAACAGCGCCGCCTGATTCCAACTGAAACGGGTGTCTTGGTGAATGATCTGCTGGTTGAGCATTTCCCCGGCATTGTCGACGTGAACTTTACTGCGGGGATGGAGCAAGATTTAGATCAAGTGGCCTCAGGCGACAAAACCTGGGTTGATGTGGTGCGCGAATTTTATGGGCCTTTTTCTCAGCAGGTTAAACTGGCCGAAGAGCAAATGCCCGATGTGAATACCGGCCCCGAACCAATTGGGCGCGCCTGCCCCGACTGCGAGCACGATCTGGTGATCCGCTGGGGGCGGCATGGTAAATTCATCGGGTGCAGCAATTTCCCGACCTGTCGCTATACCGAACCCTGGTTAGAGAAGATTGGCGTTCAATGTCCGGACGATGGCGGAGAGCTAGTTAAACGAAAAACCCGCCGTGGGCGGATATTCTATGGGTGTGCCAAGTACCCAGAATGTGAATTTTCTTCGTGGAAACTGCCTTTGGCAACGCCCTGCCCAAAATGTGGTGGATTATTGGTTGCGGAGAATAAGAATCATGTTTTGTGCCTGAAATGTGATGAACAATTCTTGCGCGATGACGTAATTCCAGAAGATGCTGCCGAAGCCGAAACTGAATTGGCATAGTACTTGCACAGAGTAAGGTGTCAGTAGATAGATTTGCGTCCCGCACCGCTGTCGCAGGGATTGCATGTTTTGGATGTCTGGTCTACAATACTTAGAAGAGTTTTACCAACAATAAGAGTAAACATTGCGCAATTCGTAGAAAATAGAGAATTTCTGTGAATGCGAAATTGATCGAGATACTTATTCTCTTTCAAGAGAATTGCTCAGATCTTATTATGAGAACCTGTCTGGGAGAAATGCCATGGAAGTTATCCGTGAAAAGCTAGAGACCCCACTGGTTGCCGGCGTTGTGGGCTTCGTTGTAGGCCTTCTCATTGGGTGGATTGTCATCGGATGGGGACTTTGGCCTGTCCAGTGGACGGATGCTGGGCCGAATGACCTGCACGAACACTGGGGCGAAGATTACCTTCGAATGGCAATAGATTCGTACGCGCTGTATCCCGATGGCGATTTGGCAATGCAGCGTTGGAACGACCTGGGGCCTGATGCCGCATTATTACTCGCTGCAATAGAAGCAGAGCCAGGGCCGTATCCGGATAATGTTCAATCATTTCGACAGGCCATAGGCGAAATTCCGGTGGCGGGTAGCGATGTCATTGTTCCGACAGACTCTGCTGTAACCCCCGAAGAAACCGATTCGCAAGGTGGTTTGTCGCGCACAACATTAATCCTGATTATGTGCGGTGTGGTCTCCATATTGGCAGTGGCGGTAGCGGCATACCTTGTTTTGTTCAAACGAAAGCCACTTTCCGATGACATATCTCCTGCAGCTCAGGCGCAGGAATTTACTCGACAGGCTGAGCATACTGACTTCGCCGCCCGCGGGGAAGCGCCTCCCATGTCGCAATTTATGACCACTTACATGCTTGGCGATGATTTGTTTGATGACTCATTTAGCATCGATTCGCCTACCGGAGAGTTTCTGGGCGAGTGTGGGGTTGGGATCTCAGAAGCGATCGGCGTTGGCGAACCCAAGAAGGTGGCTGCCTACGAAATATGGCTCTTCGACAAGAATGATATTCAGACCGTCACCAAAGTCCTCATGAGCCGCCACGCCCATGAAGACGCAACTTTGCGAGAACGCCTCCAGACCAAGGGAGAGCCTTTCCTGGCGGAGCCTGGTTCAGAGATGATCTTAGAAACCGCCACGTTGCGCTTGGTGGCGCGAGTTGTCGATATGGCCTACGGAAGCGGAGCCGCCGCACCGCAAGGCAGTTTCTTCGACCGCCTGACGCTAGAGTTGGCTGTCTGGCAAAAATAGTGCAAAATACATTTTTCCTGTAAAATCAAAAATCCCCCGATTTGTGCAAATCGGGGGATTTTTTCTGGGGAGTGATGATATTACTCGATCTTTGTGATTTTGAAAGACAAGACGCCCCCAGGCGTTTCTACCATCACTTCATCACCAACTCGTTTTCCGAGCAATGCTTTGCCAATTGGCGATTCGTTCGAAATCCGCCCATTGCCAGGATCAGCCTCTTGACTGCCGACCAAATGATACACCTCGTCGGGATAGCCATCTTCTTGAATGGTGACCTTTGCGCCAATGTTGACAATACCCCTATTCCCTGAACCTGTCTTTATGATCTCGGCATTGTGGAGGATATATTCAATCTCTTGAATGCGCCCCTCCACGAAACCTTGTTCTTCTTTTGTGGCAATATATTCTGCATTCTCTGAGAGGTCGCCCATTTCGATGGCGGCTTTTAGGCGTTTGGCAATCTCCACACGAACCGTGCTTTTTAGATGTTCTAGCTCTTCTTGGAGTTCTTTTTGGCCTTCTAAGGTTAAATATTGTGTGCTCATATTGCTTTTTCCATTGTATGTAATGCTATGGTCTGGCTTGGGGGTTAAAGAGTTTGGTGTGTTCCTGGATCGCGTAGCGGTCGGTCATGCCGGCAATATAATCGCAGATGGCGCGCTCTAAACCGGCCTGCTCGATAGTTGGTTGAATGTGGCGGGGTAGCATAGCCGGTTCGTCGATATAGGCCTGGAAAATATCGCTGATAATGCGTTCGGCTTTATTTTGCATGCGAATCACACGCGGGTGCCGATACAAGTTAGTGTACAAGAAATCTTTCAATTCACGATTACGCCGCCGCATATCCTCGCTGAACCCGGCCACATTGTAATCGAGTTTTTGTAAACTTTCTACCGACCCCACGCTGCTTTCACGAAGCCGCTGAGTAGTCGTAGTCAGCATATCTGAAACGGTTAACCCAATCAGGCGGCGGATCAGGCGGTGCCGGTTGAGTTCGTTAATCAGTACATTGCGCAACCCTACGCTCTCGATGATGATTTCCCAAAGGGTAATCCCCTCCAACATTTCTGGCGTAATCATCCCTGAGCGCAGACCGTCATCTAGATCGTGAGCGGTATAGGCCAATTCATCGGCAATGTTGGCAATTTGCGCTTCAAGGTGACCGCGTAGTTCGGGGTTATATTCAGACGCATCAGAGATGTCGTATTCCGTTTCGTGTTTGACCATCCCTTCACGAGTTTCCCAAGTTAGATTCAGCCCGGTGAACTCAGGGTAGCGTTTTTCTAGTTTTGTGACAATCCGAAGGGATTGCTTATTGTGATCGAAACCGCCGTGATCTTTCATCAGGCGAGTGAGGATCTCTTCTCCTGAATGTCCAAATGGCGAGTGTCCAAGATCGTGTGCCAGGCAGATTGCTTCGACCAGATCTTCATTCGCGCCCAGAGAACGGGCAATAGACCGGCCTATTTGGGCTACTTCGAGCGTGTGGGTCAGGCGAGTGCGGTAGTAATCGCCCTCGGAGATGATGAAGACCTGGGTTTTATATTCCAACCGTCGGAAAGCCGTAGTGTGTAAAATGCGGTCGCGATCGCGTTGAAAAGCCGTGCGGTGAATTGGCTCATCTTCTTGGAAGGCGCGCCCTTTGGATAATTTACTGCGAATCCCATAAGGCGCGAGGGCATGATGTTCGAGTTCTTCAAGTTGTTGGCGTGTGTAATACATGGGGGCTTCCCCTCCAGTATGTTCGCGAATTCGAGTGGATGAGGCTAAATCAGGCTGAATGCGCTGTCAAATAGGATGGTCTTCATTTGGACTAGGGTTATAGTTCGTTAATCTGCGTTTGCAGGCGGCTCAAAGCCGTGCGGATTTCCTCGAGTTGCGTTTGCGAATCGGTATTCTTTGTGCGTTCTGCGCGCACAAAACGAGTATAAGGAGCCACCGTGTCATTAATGTGCTGAATGCTGCGTTCGATTTCGCGCTCAAAGTGGTCTCGTAGCGCTTTCGACAACTGGGCGCGCATCACTGCAATTTTCTCGTGCATTTCGAGTTTTGCTTTGCGCCGTTTCGCGGGAATGATAAATAACCCCAAAGCTGCCACAAGGCCGGCCAGCAATATGCCGGTGATATCAGCGGTGAGAGTTGTGGCGATGGCAGCAATGATGGCGCCCAACCCCACAGCGCCGATTTCTAAAGCTGCTGCAGCAGCCACAGCGTTTTGGGCGCCCTGGGCGATCTCTTGAGCTTCGCGCGTTTTATCGTAGGAATCGACAACCCGTTTGGCTTCTTTGCCAATGCTTTCGATTAATCGCTCGCGGTCATAGTGGAAATTGCCCGGGCTTTCACCGCCAACGATGCGTTCTTTGTGTTTCCTTCGGCGTTCGGCAATATGCTCGGTAACCGCCTGCCACTGACGCAAATCTGAGTCCACCATCCAGTCGATAATCTCGCCCACTTTTTTCTCGATGCGTTGAGGCGTGTCCTTGACCACACGGTTTTCGAATTCCAACTGAATGCGCTCTTTCTTCACCAGGTCGAAAACCCGCGCCAGGCGCATGGTGTCGTCGAAATACTCTTCGCCGCGCTGTTCGAGTTCGTAGAGCACATTGTCCACATCCGACATGCGAAAGTTAAAGTCACGGCGCATATCGGCATGGTATTCGCCCAACTGATGCTCGACATCATCGAGCATTTGGAAATCATCCCCCAGCATCGTCAGCCGTTCGTTAATCGCCTCTAAATACTGCTCGGTTAACCGTCGCCCCACGCCCAGTGGATTGAGGAATTTCAACTGCATACGACTGGCCTCATCTAGGGTGTCGTGGATGAAATTTTCGAGGGCCTCAAAGCGGCTTTCTTCCCATAACTGCGGCTGGCCTTGTTTGGCCTGAAGCGCCTTACGGGCGCTGATGGGGAAAATATCAGGCGTAATTCTCAATAATGTTTGTGCGTTTTGGGTAATGAAAGACTGAATTTGGGTCAGATCTTCGGTGGTGTGCAGAATGTCGATTTTGTTGATGACAATGACAACTTTTTTGCCCCAATCGCGGATATTCTCCAAAAAGGCGCGCTCGCTTTCGGTAAAGGGGCGGTCGGCAGATGTGATGAACAACACAAGATCGGAGCGGGGCACAAATTTCGAGGTGATTTGCTCGTGTTCTCGAATAACAGCATTGGTTCCGGGCGTATCTACAATGCTGATTTCAGCCAGAAAATCCACTGGAGCCGTCAGAATGTGTAGATTTTCATTCACAATGGTGCGGTCTTGAGTTTCTCCATAGCGCAACACATTGACTTGCGTGGTGGTTGGGGTGACGCCCTCTTTGAGGGTAGATGTCCCAAGTAAGGCATTAATAAAGGCGCTCTTCCCGGCGTTAAACTCGCCAACAACAACGAGCAAAAAGAAATCATCCAATTGTTGGATCGAATCTTCAAGGGCTGCTTGATCTTCGGGGGGAGCGCCCATATTGGCGATGGCAACGCGCAAACTCCTCAACAGGTTGCGTTCTTCTTTGAGGAGCGTCTCTTGCTGTTTTGAGAGAATTTGCATGGAGTAGTTCCTTATTTGTGTATTGACAATCTATAATTTGGGATGTGGATACCGACTACGAGGATCCCAAAGCCCCAGCCGCCATTATAGCATCACAAAACAAAACCGTGATATACTATTTCCCGGCTTTCAAGGATGCTTGCATCGACGAAGCGGGTCCCTTTTTATGGACTTTTGCCAGGTTATCACTTTACAATAAGATTTTTTAGGAGATGTTGCATGGAAATCACGACCACATCCTATAAGCGCTGTGACCTCGTTAGGGTTTCGGGCCGCATTGACAGTCATTCCGCTCCAGAGTTGGAAGCAACGTTCAATGCCGTGATCGAGGGGGGAAAATCGGGCATTGTGTTTGATATGTCTGATGTGGGGTTTATCTCTAGCCGAGGGCTTTGGGTGTTGCTTGAAACCCAGAAAGCCTGCAAAAAAGCGGGGGGCAAACTGGTGTTGGCAAATGTGGCCGACGAAATGATGGAAGCGCTTGATTTGGCCGGCGTAAAGCACTTTGTAGAAATCTTGGATGATGTGACAGCTGCGGTGGGAAGTTTCTAGCTGCAATGTTGGTGGTTATGCCGACCCGGAGATTCCCTGGGCGTTATGAGAGCTTGGCAAAGATTGGCGATTTTGTATTAGCTGTTGCTCAAAAAGTGGGATTCAGCCCTGCTCAGTTATACGCAGTGCAGTTAGCTGTCGATGAAGCATGTACGAATATCATCGAACATGGCTATGGGGGCGAGGGGCGCGGCGAAATCGAGTGCGTTTGCAATTCATCCGAAGGCAGCCTGACGGTGACCTTGCGCGACTGGGGGGCGCAATTTAATCCGGATCAAGTTCCAGAGCCGGACTACGATCGCCCATTAGAAGAATTGCGGCCACGCGGTGCGGGGTTGTTCTTAATGCGCAAGATGATGGACGAAGTAGACTTTAAATTTGGCACGGCGCGCGGCAATGAACTCACGATGACCAAATTCAAGTAAGACCCTGCTAAAAATAGTAGGAGTTACGCACTTGTGCAGGGAAAGCCCGACAACATGAGTCACCTCGAAGCGCATATTCGGGGTGGGGGTAAATATTTACTAACATCCGTTGATTGGTGAATATACGCTAACTGTCCCGAAGCAATACCATCAACGTAATATCATCTTGCGGGGGGATCTCACCTAAGAAGTCGTACACGGCATTCAGGATATTCTTTTGAATACTTTCGGCAGGCAGTCGGAAGCTGGAACGGGCAATGTTTTCGAGTGCGTCGCGGGTAAATAATTCGCTATGCTCGTTTTGGGCTTCAGGGATGCCATCGGTGTAAAGCACCAGTACGTCACCGGGGTGGATTTTTGCGGTAGTATGCTCCCAGGCAGCTTCTTCGTCGATGCCGATTGGCAGCCCGGTTTTCTGGAGTAGTTCGGTGTTCCCCTCGGTTTCGGCGCGCAGTAACAATGGCGGATTATGCCCGGCATTAGCGTAGGTCAACGTGCCATTTTGGGGGTCAAGGATGCCATAAAAGGCAGTCACAAATAAGTTGGCGCGTGTATCTTTAAGAATGCGTTCGTTGGTGGCAAAGAACACCACATCCGGTTGTAGCTCGAATTCCGTAGCATAAGTGCGGATCAACGTGCGGCTCAAGGCCATATACAGAGCCGGGCCAATGCCTTTATCGAGTACATCGGCCAGGACAATGCCGATGCGTCCATTATCTAAAGGAATGACATCGAAGAAATCGCCCGATGTCTCTCCGGCGGGGGCCAACGTAACAGAAAGCTGCCAACCTGAAATTGTGGGGAATACGCTGGGCAATAGGCTGGACTGAATTTGCCCGGCTAACTTGAGTTCCTCGCGTACACGCTGATATTCCAGGGATTGTTCATAGACTTTCGCCTGTTTGATTGCCGAAGCAACCTGCGCAGCCAGGGCTTGCATGGCGGGGTAAAGGTTTTGTAATGCGCGGCGATCCCAGGGTTGAGCCAGCGCATAGAGTTCCAGATACACCCCCCCAAAGGTTTGCCCCGATTCGCCCTCCTGAATAGGAGAAAGAACCATGGGGTTATGCTGCCCCGGGCCTTGTTGCCAGGGTAATTGATCTTGTGCTAGAAAAGCCTCCCCTTGTGAACGATCCAGCAGCCAGGGCCAGATCGACGCTAAATCGGGCTGCCAATCGACAGGATACTTCACCAGAATGTCTTCGGGAAAAATCCACACCACGTAACGCCCCGCCGGGAACATGTTTGGCAGATGCTCTTCAAGGATGGCGGGTAAGTTCTCATTGGTAGGTGGTGCATCAATAATGGCGCGCCCCAACAACTCCAGGTTGAGCAACATTCGGGATTGTTGGCGGCTTTCCTCACTCGACCAACTGAGTTGACGGGTCAGATACGCGACGATCAGCATCCCGCTGATGAAGAAGAGATATACGGGTAGACCACTTTGGACATAAAGCCCGGCTGCCAAAATTGCGAAAGGATGTGCCATGTGGGGTAATCCCATGGCAAGGAAGAAGAATTTTAGTACCGGGGTCACCTGATCGGAACCGGCCAGCACGCGTTGCGACCAAGCCCCATAGATCAGGTAGCCGCTCCACAATACAATCAACAAAGTGAAGTTGATTGCCAGCAACCCAAAAGCGCGCAGCACGGTCGCGGCACTCAAGGTGGTGATCGGAAACCCCCCTCCAAAGTTATGATAAAGCGCAATCGCCCCCAGTGAGATGATGGTGTTCCCGGCGATATTAAGCGTCAGATTGCGATATTGACTCCAGCGACTGGTTTTCGAGACCGCATTACGCCAATTGCTCCAAAACTCGAACAGTGTACCCAGGACAGCCAGCCAAAGCAGGGTTGGCCCATAGAGTAAAACGCCCGACCATAGGATGATGCCTGCCAGCGAGCCATCGGAACTGCCGTACCGGTTGGCGCGCAATTCCACAATGAGGAAGAAACGCAGATAGTTGAAGGCCAGAAATAACCCGGCCAACAGAAGAATTTGAGCGCTGTTTGGGCGGAATATTTGCCACTCACTGACCTGTATTAACCAGAGTATCCCCCCAACGGCCAGCGGTAGCGCGTACAGAAAGGTGAGCAAATCACCAACGGCCACAATTTGGCGGTCAATTTGCATCTCAGCAACCTCGGGGCGCAGGATGCGAGCAATGGCCAGCAAAAGTTTATACCGTCTGGGGATGGTAGTACGGGGCTTAAAGAACATAGGCATATTATACCGATGTTATCCGTGTACCCAGTCGTTGGCCTTGCAAGGCGGTTTGCAAATTTCCGGGTTGGGCGCCGCTGAAGATTGAAATCTCCAGGCCGGGATATTTAGCGGCCAGCATGAGCATCGACTCCACCTTGCCTGCCATGCCGCCGGTTACATCGGTGGCCGCTGAGCCGCCCAGTGCGGGTGCAACGGATGCCCAACTGTGGGCTGTAATTTTTGGGATGATCTGTTCGCAGTGGGGATAATCGGCCCATACTCCGGCATCTAACCCGGTCAGCAGAATGTGTTTGGGATGCAGTTCTTTTGCCAGATGGGTAAAAATATCTTCGGTAGAGAGAATCGTGCCTCCCAGGGTTTCATCGAAAACAACATCGCCAAAGACCACAGGGAACAGCCCTGCCCCCAAAGCGGCGCGCAACGGACTCAAGTTCCAGTGGGTCACTGAACCCCGCCGCGCGGTCACTGCCCCCGAGGGGGGGAAGCTCACGGCGGGCAGCCCGGTCTGATGCAGGGCATCCAGCACAATGGAGTTCAACCCCCGGGCCTCATACCAGACCTCGGCAAAACCGTGCCACCCTTCCGCTGTGTCCACGCCCTGGCGGGTTCCATACTTTTTGGCGGGCACATGCCCGAAAGAGCCGGAGCCGTGCCCCAGCACCACGCGCAGATTTTTATCACCATCCAGCGCAGCACGAATTTCCTCCGCCAGTCGCATCATTACATCCCGCCGCGGGGTACGCGGGCGAGTCTTATCGGTGATCAGTGATCCGCCGAGTTTGAGGAGGATGAGATCGGAATTCAGGGGGGGATGATTGGACATTGGGACTGGTATCTGTGCGGTAATATTCTGTGGATTCGAGATTACTTCTTGGATTGTAGTTTACCGACGGATGCCGGTCAAGACGGATGAAGATGTTGCTTGGCTAAGGTCACATAGTAAGTTTGTACTAATTATTTGTGAAGATCGTGAAAATTTGTATAATACAAGTAGGGCCTACATAGTTTCGTGACAACTCAGGGGTTTTTACCAATACAAGCACGTAGTGCCTAACCAATGAGTGCGTGACCTTTGAAATTGCGGAGGATGTTTATGGAACTTGAAACGTTTGAGGAAATTGTACGAATTTTAGCTTTGGCCGGCTATGCCATGCGTTTTCTGGGGTTGCTGGTGTTGGGCTTGGGCGCGGGGTGGTTGGCAAGCGCGGCATATAAAAAATCGGATTCAGCCTGGAGGACCCAGGCCGTTATTATTTTCGTTTTTGCCGCCATCACTGCCATGATTGTGCGCTTCCAAACATCTGGGGCTGTGGGGGCATATGCTTTGGGGGCTGGAGCCGCCCTATTGTTGTGGGGGTTGCGCCAGGATGAATTTGAGTATGTGGAGGAAGAAGACGACGATTAGATTCTGCAATGTTAATTGCGCATTCTGAACGTCTTCCCTCTACTTGTTGAGCAGTAGAGTCTGTTTATGATTAAACAGTTAGGGGATACGCGCTTGTTCAGGAAAGGCCTGAAAATAGAAATATGTGGGATGCAGCACTCCCTGCATTCCCCTATGTTAGTTGACCTGTTATCGAACTGCGTGAGACTTAACGATAGGAAGGATATATGCAGTTCGTTGAGCATTCTTGGGGCTTTTATCCTCACAAGTGTGGAATATCGAATAGGTTTGGCCGGAGGGCTGCCCAAATGACCGATATTGAAGAGAAGGTTGATAGGACAGAAGCACCAAATCCAAAGGGGAAACCAACCCCAAAAGTGAAACGAACTGCCCCAACAAAGCGCAGAAGAGTAAAACGCAAGCCGGTTACGACGAAGGGTACAAAAGGGAAACGAAAACCAGCAGTTCGGAAAAAATCGCACATTAAAATTTCCCGAAAAAGAAAGTCGAAACCAATGTTGTCCCGAAAGATGGGGGGCAAAGGCGCATCTCTGGGGTACTGGCTTGGGGGTGGCTTCTCGCTGTTCGTTATTCTGGGATGTTGCCTGGTCGTCGGAATTTGGGCCTTGTTCTACCGTGATTCGGCGGTTTTGTTCGCCGGTAGCGGACGTTTTCCGCAGGATCAGGTGAAAATCCTCGATGAAACGCGACAATCCATTGATGCAAACGGGGAAGATATCTCATTTGGGGGGATTACGGTTGAAGTCCCTGCTGGCGCTGTGGCAGATGAAGCCACCTTGATTGTAGCCGAGGTCAGGCCCGGCTCGTTGCCTGTCGCCCCGCCAGATGATGTCGTTGGGGAAGTGTATGCGCTGGAGTGGGAAACGGGCAGTGCCTCAACCGGTGAAGAAAGAATAACCGTCACACTTTCTTACGATCCCGAGAATTTACCCAAAGATGCCAGCGAACATGAAATGGTTATAGCAACCTTCGATGGCGAAGAGTGGCTGCAATTGCCAACCCAGGTTGATACCCGCAATCAGGAACTGACTGCCGAAGTGCGCCATTTTAGCTATTTTGGCGCGCTTTGGAATGCCGCCGGTTTGGGCTACGAAACCGAGCGCGATGTTCAATTTCGCGGCGCCGTGCAATATACGGACGGGCGTTATCCCGATGATCCAAATACAAGATTGATTCCAGCCGCCTATCTGGGGTATGCCGTTGTCGATGCAGATGGTGTGATTTTGCATGAAGGCTTCTTGGATGCCAATGGCGCATTTGAGTTCACGCTGGCAGAGGGCACTGCGGTAGGCTTTGGGCTAGATCCACTCGTGCGCGTCTACGCCGAATCGCCGCTGGCTGGAAAAGTCAAACGCACAACAGAGTTGGGTGCCGGAGTCCATACCTATAATAGTGATGTGTTGCATTTTTCGGATGCATCAACACCCAGCGATATACGCTTGAATATTGAAATTCCCATCGAAGAGAGTGGCCCCTTCAAAATTCTCAATACAATCTATTGGGGGCAGTACACAGCCCTATGGTTGGAGAACCATATTCCCCTGCCGAACCCCACCGTCATCTGGGGCGGGCCAGATCATAATCGTTACCAATACACCGATACCGGCTTTACCACGTCTGGCGATAATCAGAACACCTATATCTACATTGGCAATGACCCTCAAGCCGCCTGGGATGAGGATGTCATTCTCAGCATCTATGGACAATACTGGCTTTACTGGTTGTACGGCGAAGCCCGCCTGGATTGCACCGGGCGTATGGGAGAGATGAACCGTCAGGTAAGCGCCTGCAACGCCTGGGTGGAAGGCTTTGGCTTGTATTTCTCGGCATTGGCTCGCGATGCTTCGGTGTACGAAGCTTATGAATTTGAGAATATAAACCCGATTACTTACGACCTGGCGTATGACCAATTTTCAGCAGACCAGCGCTCACCCGGCGCAGTGGCTCAAATCTTGTGGCAGTTGAGTGATGGCACTACGAATAGGGTTAATAGGGAAAATATCATTCAAATTATGATGGAGCATGACACTTCGATTGAGAGCCTGGAAGACTTGTATTATTTCTGGGAAGTCGAGTTTGGCATGACGCGCGATGAATGCCTGCTCTTTGCCCAGCGGGAAGTAATCGATGCACAGGACTGCGATGATGATTTTTCCAGTGACCAGGCCGACGAGTCGCCCATTGCCCGGCATACGATCGAATATGGTACGCAGGCTTCCAGTACGCTTTCCTGGGGCGCCAGAGATATTTGGGGTTTCGACGGCTTGGCCGATGATGCGATTTCCATATTGGTACTGAAAATTGATGATGACCTGGATTTTGATATGAATTTGATTCAGGCCTGGGATAACCGCGTTGTCGAAACGGTCCGCTTTGATGAGACGAATGAATATGTAGAATGGCAGGCCCGATTAGAAAATAATGGCGAATACCTAATATTGGTGGATGCGCTTGAATCCGAGGGGCAGTACACTGTTTTTCTGGAATTGATGGAGCGTTGGGTGAATGACGATGAAGCTGCCCCTGCGCCCGAGGAGGATTCATCTCCGGCTATGCCCGACCCTGATGCTGAAATCAAATACGGCCAAACCATCACGGACGAATATCTGTCGGATGGTTCGATTGACTGGTGGGAGTTTGCCGGTCAGGCAGATGATGTCATCTCAATTCTTTTCTGGTCTGAGGATGAAAATTTCGACCCCTACCTCTATTTTGGCGAGGACGCCAGCGGTGATATTCTTGTAGAAACCGGCCCTACGGGCAGTGATCCCTATCAGATCAGCGTTGACCAATATACTCTGCCCAATGATGGGTTGTATTTCATTGGTGTGGGATCTGCTCATGGGGATGGATACTATGGGGTATCGCTGTATCTAGAAGATGCCGCTGAACCTGTGGAAGAATCCGGTAGCGCGTCTGATTCGTTCTACGACGAGATTGATCTTGGCGGGGTGCATTACAGTGATGGCGCCACGTCTTTTGACTTCGATGTTCCCTCCGGGTTTACTCGTGTTGAAATTGGATGTTATGACGTTACCAAAGAGGAGCGCAACTATCATCAATACTGCGGCTGGCGAGGCGAGTTACAACTTAACGGTGAATATGTTTACGATTGGGTAGATTGGAATTCTACCGAGGGGGGTATTTATCATAACTATATTCTCGGTGAAGACGTGAAAACAGCAATTATCGATGCCAGCGGTTTTCTCGATATTACCCCGATGATTCAATCAGGCTGGAATACGGTTACCCTCGATCACAACACCGACGGCGCTGGCATTGGCATGGTAGTGCGCATCTACACGGAGTGAATATGCAATTGTGTCGTTTTCAGTGTTTGCCAAACTCAAGCGATAACAAATTATGATAGTTTACGCGCAATGCCCAGCGGTTTTCGCCGAATTCGGCGGGCGGATGGATGGCGCGGAAGGCGGGCAGGGGTTCATCATCCAGTGCAAAGCGCTTTTCGATCTCCCAGACGTGGAGCTGATGCGCGGCGAGTTGGTAGCGCATTTTGGAGTCGGCATTCGAGTTCCACAGGATGATTTCTTCGTCACCGGTGCTGGTGATGTGCGAGATGCCCGCGCCGGTGATGGTTTCGAGCAGGGCGCGCAGATGGGTATCGCTCAGGTCGGTGCGAAAGGCGGCCAGCCGCGCCGGGTTTGCGATGATCTGTGGCAGTTGCGCGGCAATGGCTTGTTTTGCCATACTCTCCAGGCGAAAGGCGCGCAACAACCTTAGGCAATGCGCGGTGCGGCGGTCGGGGCGTTCGAGCGCGGCGCGCACTTCGAAGCGCAGATGGTCGTCGGGGCCGATTTCTAACGGGGGGAGGATCAGGCTAAGGGTTTCGGGGTCATGCTTTGGGGTGAAATTTTGTTGGAGTCCGTTCAGAGTAAAAGTTACAACATCGGGAGCAGCCAGCCCTCTCAACGTCAGAGCGATGCGCCGGCGCGGGATGCGGCCCCTGTGTTCGGTGGGATCAATCTCAAACGTCAGAGTCCCCTCTTGCCAGGAATTCTTTGAAACCATCATGCTGTAGTCGCCGTCCCGATAGGCCGGGGTTTCACCATCATCTTCGTAGAGTTCAAAGCGGTTATCGGCGCCGGGAAAAATGAGCAGGTTGAGATGGTCGCCTGCGTCAAGGGGGATCACGCCCCCGGCTTTGGCGAAGGCGGGGGTTTCTTCAAGTGTGCCGTACAGCGCATGCCAGCCGCCAGAATAATGTTCACCGGTGAAGAAGTTGAACCAGTCGCCTTTGGGCAACCAGAGGGTTTGGCGGCTAAGACGTGTGTCGGCGCAAATGGGTTTGGTGTAGGGCGCAGCGATGAATTCAGTACCGAAACTGTACTGGTTGGGGCAGTGATAGGCAGCTTCGTCGGCAGGGTGGTCGTGATACATCGGGCGGATGAGTGTCTGGGCGTGTTGGTGGTCGCGCCAGGCCATGCTGTAGATGTAGGGAATGAGTTGGTGGCGCAGTTGGAAAGCGCTCCGGGCGATGCGCAGGGTTTCGGCGTCGTAACCCCAGGGGCGGCGTTCTTGAAAGTCGTTTTTAGTGCTGTGCAGGCGCAATATGGGGCTGAAGACCCCAAACTGCACCCAGCGGGTGTACAACTCGGCGTCTTCAATGCCGAAATAATGCCCGCCGATGTCGTGGCTCCACCAGCCGAAGCCCACGTTGGCGGCGCTGGCGGTGAAGTGTGGCTGAAAGGCCAGCGATTCCCAGGTAACATAGCTGTCGCCGGAAAAACCAATCGGGTAGCGGTGGCTGCCTAATCCACCCCAGCGCGAGAAGATGAAGGGGCGTTTCCACCCTCCCCGACCCTCACCCCCCGCCCCCCTCTCCCTCAAGGGAGAGGAGGAGTTGCGTGCCAGATCGTAAAAGTGCAGGTGATTGAGCAGAAAGAGCGGGTCAAGACCGGGGATTTTTGAGTGTGAGCCTTGCTGCCAATCGAGCCACCAGAAATCGACCCCTTGGTCTTCGAGGGGGTGATGCAGTTCTTCAAAATACGCCTGGACGAAGTGAGGGGCGGCGATATCGAAGGGAATTGGCTGTTCTGATGCTGGGGCAACCCCCATTCGCCGGGCGACGGCGGGATAGGCGGCTTCGTGCGGATATACGCCATCAGCGGGGTGCAGGTTGAGAGCAGTTTTCAGCCCTTTGCTGTGCAGAAAGTTAATCAGAGCAGGCGGGTCGGGGAACAGATCACGGTTCCAGGTGTAGCCTGTCCAGCCGGAGGCCTGGTTGCCGGTTTCGGTGATGTGCCAGTCCATATCGATGATGCAGACCGAGAGCGGGATCTCATATTGCTCGAAATTGAGCATCAATTGGATGAGTTCGTCTTGCGTATAGGCGTAGTAGCGACTCCACCAGTTGCCCAACGCCCAGCGCGGGATGAGCGGCACTTCCCCGGCAATTAATCGGTAATCTTGCAATGCGGCGGTGTAGTCGTGCCCGTAGCCGAAGAAAAATAGGTCGAGTGTGCCGGGTGCGGCCTGACGCGGCACTAACCAGCCTTGCTCGTTGAACACTAACGATGCGGCATCATCCACAACTGCCCAGCCGGCGCGCGAAATCAGACCTGGTTCGAGTGGGATGGGGCCGTCGGCACAATCCAGGGTGCGCGCCGTTCCCCCCAGGTTTGCCAGATCAGCATCGCCGTAGCGCCAGGTTATATCGGTAGCCTTGACATGGATGCTTAGCGTTTTGGAGGCGGGGGGCAGGTCGGTTTGACAGCGCAGGGTTAAGTTCTTCGTGCGGATTTCAAGGAAAGTGCCCTCATAGAAAAGTTCAAAGTGGGGCGCGGGTTGAGCGCGGTGCCAGAAGACCTGGCTGGGGCGGTCTTCGAAAGTCTGCTCGGGGCTGTATTCAACGCGCATCAGACGTGCCGTTAAGAGAGTGATGCGGTAATTCCCTGCCAGGACAACGGCATCGGGATTGGGGGCTTTGGGGGGAAAGGTGGGAAAATGGGACATAGGGGTTCCGGTATCAGGTGATTAGGTATCAGAAAATTTTCTAAATCCGAATTGCCTGCGCACTTGTCTACTTGATCCTTTGCATCGCTTTATACAGCGGACTCAATTTCTTATACATCTGCTTGTAGACGTTGTGATAGAGTTCATCGTAGCGTGCCTGGATGTTTGGGTTTGGTTCAAAGGTATCGCCGGGGTGGGTCATCTCGGCGATGGCAGCAGGAAAGTTAGGATGAATGCCCACGCCGACGGCGGCATCGATCGCGGCTCCTAATCCAGAAGCCTCGTAGAGATGCGGGCGCGCTGTCGGCAGGCCAAAGATGTCGGCAGTGAGCTGCATGGCCGCATCGCTCTGACTGCCGCCTCCGGCAACGCGGATTTGCTCGATTTTCACGCCGCTGCGTTTTTCGGTGCGTTCGGCGCCTTCGCGCAGGGCGTAGGCCAGCCCCTCCAGAATGGCGCGGTAAAGGTGGGCGCGGGTATGCACATCGCTGAAGCCGATCACCGCGCCGCGTGCCTCGGGGCCGGGGAAGCGCAGCCCTGGCGACCAGTAGGGTTGTAAAACCAGGCCGTCTGAGCCGGGCGGTACGGCATTGACCAACTCATCGAAGAGATCTTCGGGTTGGATGCCGCGCTCGTCGGCGATGCGCTGTTCGCGCAGGCCGAACTCGTGTTTGAACCAGGAAACCATCCAATAGCCGCGATAGACGGAAAGCTCGAAATTATAGGCCTCGGGAACGGCAGCAGGATACGGTGGGATGAGGGGAATGACTTCGATATATTTTTTGTGCGTGGTGTTGATGGTAGCGCTGGTGCCATAGCTCAGGCAGGCGATATGTGGCTCGATGCAACCCGCACCGAGGACTTCGGTGGCTTTGTCGGCTGCGGCAGCAATCAGAGGCAGCCCCGCCGGAATGCCCGTAGCAGCCGCAGCCCGGGGGGTGATCTCACCGAGGCGAGAGGCTGCCGCAACGAGATCGGGGAGCAGGGTTGCCTCCATGGGGAGAGCGCGCCATTTCCAATCCCAAGATTTAGCCCAGGCCTGGGCTTTGTAGTCAAAGGGCATATAGCCCACCTGACTGGCGACCGAATCGACAAATTGCCCGGTCAGGCGGTGGGTCAGAAAACCGGAGAGGAACAGGTATTTATATGTGGCATCCCAAATATGGGGCTGATGGGTCATAATCCAGTTGGCCTCCGCTTCGGCCTGGAGATAGGCCACCGTTTGGGAAGCTCCGGCCACCTTGAAAGCTGCACCCCATAACCCGCCGATAGGCGGCAGGCCCTCTGTCCGGCGCTGATCCAGCCAAAGGATCGCCGGGCGCAGCGGGTCTCCATTTTCATCCACATTGACGACTGTGGCACGCTGCGTGGTTAGGGCGATGGCGGCCAGGCTGTCTGGGTTTACGCCTTGCGCCCACACTCCCTGGCAGGCCTCGCAAACCGCTTTCCAGAAGACTTCGGGGTCTTGCTCGGCCAGGCCGGGGGCATTGGAAAAATAAGGCTCGATGTGGATTTGCTGTTTGGCGAGTAAATTTCCCTGGGGGTCGAAGACCAGGGCGCGCACGCTTTGAGTTCCATTGTCGATGGCGAGTACGTTTTCAGGCATGATGATTACTCTTTTGTAGTTCTATGAATCGAGCGGGCGATTAACCATTGCGCTGCAAAATAGGTGGACAGATTTAGGGCGCGTCCTGCCAGAAACGGGAAGCGGAATTTATTGATTGCCAGAATGGTATCGGACACTACAAAGAGCAGCGCACCGATATAGGCCAGTAATGCCCGGTTGTCCCGGGCATGATCCCACTGATCCCAGGCGGTATAGGCCATCATCAGGATGATGAGGATATAAGCAATCACAGGGAGGGTCATATTCCCCAGGCCGGGTGCTAATAGGGCAAAGATGATGACCCCATAGACGAGGAAAGCCAGGGCGGGAAGCCGCACCAATCGCCAGGGACGTTCACCTTTGAAGGCATAAATATACAAGATGTGGGCGATTAGGAAACTGACTAATCCAAAGACAAACAGGTCGTAGGGCAGCATGAGTAACACATCACCCCCCAGGGAAAAGACCAACCCGATAAGGACGATAATTTTGTATCGTCTACTCTTAAACGGTTTGGCGAGTGCAGCCAGGACAAGGATCAAAGATGTTGTTAGGGGTTTGAAAATGTAGATCTGAATGGGCGGCCCGTTATATTCTGCCCAGAGATGGAATAAAGCCGAAATGATGATGCAAGCGGTCAGGATAATCGTGGACATGCTGGCCTCCTTTTGGACAATCTAATTGTATGCGAAATTCGGGTGTTGTACATGGTGTTAGCACTCAACCGATGGATTCGGACCGGGGATTTCAGCAGGGCTTTCTTAAAGATACTGTTGGCTTACCTGCTATACTGATAGCAGGA
>CAYFMI010000020.1:0-54679 GCA_964344175.1 uncultured Anaerolineales bacterium | reverse complement strand
GCTAGAATACACGATATTTTTCTGCCATCAAGGGGATGTGTACGCAATTCTCTTTTTAGCGGATAGAAAATTCCAGAAGGCAGAATGGGGCCGAGCGGTAATGGCCTGCAACGAATGGAATCGCGAGAAACGCTGGCCCAAAGCGATTTTGTATATTGACCAAGAAAAAGGCACCGGCGATATTCGTCTGGAAGGATACCTGGATTTAGAACATGGCATTCATCAGGAATTGTTGGATGATTTCACCAATTATCATGTCATGGGTGGGGCATCTTTTTGGGATTGGGCTTACCAGGAAAGCAAACTCTAAGCGCTCTCCCATTCCCTGGAATCTCCCTGTTGGTAATCGTAAACCCGACAACTGGGGCAGAGTGCTTGCGCCTCAATTGTCGGGTGTTCTTTTAGAAAAACATGCGTCTTAATCCCTTTGACAAGTAATTCTCGCAGTTACTCAAATAGCAGGGTTAATATTCGTGTCGTTCTATGGGGTTTGATCATCCTTTACACCCTATTATTGCCGAACGCGATTGTAGTTTATCGCGCCCTGGTCGGCTACGTTGGCGAGACCATCACAGGAAAAATTCCGCTTATCAGTGTCTTGCTATTTGGCAGCATTTATGCGTTCTATGGATACCGTAAGAATAAGAACTTTCGCCATGTGTTGTTTCTAATTCCCAGCGCAGTCATTGCCGCGTTGATCATCCGCCTGGAGCCAAACCCAAATAAGCATATTCATATTCCGGAGTATGTGCTCATAGCATGGCTGCTGTACAGCGTACTCTCGAAAGATTATCAAGGGGGCGGGATTTTCATCCTGATATGGCTTTGCGGCTCACTTCTTGGGGTTGTGGACGAGCTAGAGCAAGGCATCCACCCTCGCCGCTTCTACGGGTGGAGCGATATGCTGGTCAACAGCGCATCGAGTTTGATTGGCATTATGACGTTGATCGGTGTAGTGGGCGAAGCGCGCCGCGAGTGGCGATGGACAACCGGATTGAAAAACTATCGCTACGCGCTGGCGCTTTTGTTGTTTGGTGTTGTCGCTGCCATCATCATGGGGGTAATACTTTTCCAGGTACAAACCCATGAAGCATTTTGGGGCGTGTACCCTGTCTGGCTTTTGGCCGGGAATATACTTTATCTGGCTGGCCTGCTGTGGGCTATTGCCTGGAACACAGAAAAACTTTGGCGCAAACATCAGCGCTCCAACGCAACCGCGCACCTCTGGCTGATCCCTTTGCTGGTCATCATCGCCTACATGCACGCATTGATCATTTTTGTTGCCTTATCTGGTGTGGGCTTTCGCTAGCGGGCTTGGGCGCGAGACTAGTCTTTCGCCTTGCAGAAATCTTAGGCTTTCTCCCCATACTTCGATTACAATCAAATTGGAACTTTTTGTGTAGAATTGGCGTCTTAGGGGCGACACAAAAAGCTGAGTTCTGGCACGCAAAATAACAATTTGCTTTTAGCCGGAGAAGGAGCAACTACTGAGATGAACACTCTTTGGGACAATTTCTCGACGGCGCGCATCCGTGGGGCGCTGTTCGCCATTGTGATTCTCGCGATGGCGCTGGCTTGCTCACTTTCGCCTAATCTTGTTAGCAATGGCGATGGCGGCCAGGCGCTGCCGCTTGATGGGGGCAACCAGGTCTTGGGTGGTGAGGAGGCTCCGGTAGAGGGGGGCGATGATGACGAACCCGGTCAGCCGATTCGCCTGAGTGAGGGCGGCGCACAGCCTCAGCCCGTAGAGGCTCTGCCGGTGACCGAGGGTGAGCCTCTCCCCGAGGGCGAAATTGCCCTCATTCTGGCGCGCCTGCCCGCGCTGACAACCGATGTGCAAGATCAGCTGGATTTCAATCTCCCCGATGAAGTCATCCCCCCGCCGCGCACCGGTGACACCCTCGAAGAAGCCTTCCCTCCCAATGAAGCCCTGACGCCAGAGCAAATTCCCACCGGGCCTTTGGAAGTATTGCGCCACTCTCCGGAGGGCGAGATCCCAATTGCGCCCTTTGTCAATATCACTTTCAATCAGCCGATGGTGCCCTTAACCGCACTGGAAGACCTGGCCGCCGAAGATGTGCCCGCGCTCATCGAGCCGCAGTTGCCGGGAACCTGGCGCTGGCTGGGAACCAAGACCCTTAACTTTCAGTTTGATTCCGATGAAATTGATCGCCTGCCGATGGCAACCGAATACACCGTTACGATCCCCGCCGGAACTCAATCGGCCACCGGCGGCGTATTAGAAACGACTGTTCAGTTCACCTTTAATACGCCCCCGCCATCGCTAGAGCGTTATTACCCTTCCTACGACCCCCAGCCTTTAGACCCGCTATTTTTTATCTCTTTCGACCAACGCGTGGATGCCGATGCGGTGTTGGAACATCTTCAGGTTTCTGCTGAAGGTCAACCTGTGGAAGTGCGCATAGCCGCAGAAGCCGAAATCGCAGCTCATTCAACGGTGCGCTATTTGGCCGCGTCTGCCCAGGAAGGGCGCTGGCTGGCATTCCGTTCGGATGCCAAGTTGCCCGCCGACACGATGGTCAGCGTGACAATTCCTGCCGGAACGCCTTCGGCGGAGGGGCCGCTGCTAACACAGACGGGGCAAAGTTTTAGCTTTCAAACCTACGCCCCGTTGCGCATTACCGATCACGGCTGCTCCTGGTGGGATGAACCCTGCCGCCCGTTAATGCCCATGTTTATCGAATTCAATAACCCTATTGATCCCGATAGCTATGCAGATGATATGCTGCGCATCGAGCCAGAATTACCCGGTGCGATGGTGAATATTTATGGTAGCGGTATTGAGATTCGCGGCATGACCGAGGGGCAGACGACCTACCGGGTCACGGTGGACGGAGACTTGCTGGATGTCTTCGGTCAAACCCTGGGCGAGGACGAGCAGCTCAAATTTAAGATCGAATCTGCCGAGCCGTTCCTGATTGGCCCAGATGAGCTTTTTGTCACTCTCGATCCAGCCTCCACACAACCGGCGCTGTCCTTCTACACGATGAATTACAACAAAATGGAAGTCGAGGTCTACGCCGTAGAGCCTGCCGATTGGCCGGAATTTCTGGACTATATGCGCCGCTTCTACGAGACCGACACGCCCGGCGAGCCGCCCGGTGAGTTGGTGGTGAGTAAGACCCAGCGTCTCGAAGCGGCTACCGATGTGCTTACCGAAATCGGTGTCGATTTAAGCGCCGTCATGGAGGGCGAGTATGGGCATTTTATTGTCATCGTCAAGCCGCCCAAGGGCTTGTTTGAGGAAGATCCCTATTGGGAGACGATTCACACCTGGGTGCAAGTCAGCCAAATTGGCTTAGATGCCTTTGCCGATCACAGCGATCTGGTGGTCTGGGCCAGCGCCCTGGCCGATGGCTCTCCCCTGGAGGGCGTAACCATTACGTCCGATGCAGCAGGTGTGGACGCAGCAACCGGCAGCGATGGAATTGCCCGCTTTGCCATCCCCTCGGGCGGCGCGTCGTACCTGGTTGCCCGTCAGGGCGACGATCAGGCTATGCTGCCGCGCTCAACCTACTACTGGGGCTCCGATACCTGGTATCCCCGCAGCGTGTCTGCCGATTTACGCTGGTATGTCTTCGATGACCGCCAAATGTACAAGCCCGGCGAAGATGTGCACCTGAAGGGCTGGCTGCGGCGGATTGGCGGCGGGCAAACTGGCGATGTTGGCCTGCCGTTTGTCGATGAAGTGACTTACCAGTTATATGGGCCGCAGGGCAACGAACTGATCTCCGGCAGTGTGGCGGTCAACGAGTTGGGCGGCTTTGATTTTGCCATCACCTTGCCGGAGAACGCCAACCTGGGCTATGCCTCGCTCTATTTGCGAAGTGGCGGGAGCGAATATTATCACAGCTTGCAGATCCAGGAGTTTCGCCGTCCGGAGTTCGAAGTCGCCGCTCGCAATGAAACCACCGGCCCGTATTTTGCCGGCGATCACGCTATTTTGGCCGTCGAGGCATCCTATTATGCTGGCGGCCCGCTTCCCAATGCCGAAACCACCTGGTGGGTGACGGCGACCCCCTCGAATTACTCCCCACCCAATTGGCCGGGTTTCAGTTTTGGCATATGGACGCCCTGGTGGTGGTTGGATTACGACACGGGTTACGACTCCGCGAGCGAGGTGTTCGAAAGCCGCACCGATGCCACTGGCACCCACTATTTGCGCATGGATTTTGAGGACACCGGTAGTGCGCGCCCTCTCAGTGTATTGGCCGAGGCCTCGGTGATGGATGTCAACCGTCAGGCCTGGAACAGCGCCACCAGTTTACTGGTGCATCCCGCCGACCGCTATGTGGGTCTGCGCAGTGAGCGTTACTTTGTCGAGCGGGGCGATCCCCTGGAAATTGAATTGATCGTCACCGACCTGGATGGCAATCCGATCGCCGATCGTCCCATCTCGGTCACGGCAGCCCGCATGGAATGGAATTACCGGGGAGGTAGTTGGACGCAGGAAGAAGTAGATCCCCAGGAATGTCAGATAGGTTCGACAATAGAGCCGGTCTCTTGCACGTTCGATACCTCCATTGGCGGGCGTTACCAGATTACCGCCCACATCACCGATACGCTAGGCCGCGTCAATCGGAGCAGCATCACCCGTTGGGTCAGTGGCGGCCAGCAGCCGCCCTCGCGCGAGGTTGAGCAAGAGACGGCCACATTAATCCCCGACAAGGAAAATTATCAACCCGGTGATGTGGCCGAAATTCTAGTGCAGTCGCCTTTTACTCACGCAGAGGGTTTGTTAACCGTCAGCCGCAGCGGAATGCTCTACTCAGAACGTTTTAGCATCACCGATAGCACAACCACCTTGCAAGTCCCCATCGAAGAGGGGTATATCCCCAACATCAGTGTGCAGGTGGATTTAGTCGGATCGGCGCCGCGCCTGGACGATCAGGGCGAAGTTGTGCCGGATGTGCCCCAGCGCCCGGCCTATGCCAGCGGGTATCTCGCCTTGAATGTTCCGCCAACCTCGCGTACTCTCTCCCTGGAGGTTGTGCCGACAAACCGCGAACTTGAACCCGGTGGCGAAACCACGATTGCAGTAGCGCTCAGCGATGCAGCCGGGCAGCCCGTAGAAGGGGCTGAACTGGCCGTAGTTGTCGTGGACGAGGCGATCCTGGCTTTGACCAATTACCAAATGGCCGATCCGGTGGCGGTGTTTTACCAGACGCGCGGCAGCGGCCTAAGCAGTTTATACGGACGCGCCAGTATTATTTTGGTGGATCCATTAGCGCTGGCCGCCGCAGCCGAAACTGGCGAAGGGCTGGTGGCGGCGACTGCTCAAGCCGAGAAGGCTGCTGGAGCAATGGCCGATGAAGTTGAGATGGTGTTTGAGGCCGCCCCGGCCCCCGAAGAAGAAGCTCCAGCAGATAGGGGTGGTGGGGACGCCGACTCGGCCCCGATCCGGGTGCGCAGCGATTTCAACCCGCTGGCAACCTTTGCCCCAGAAGTGCGCACCGATGCCAACGGTGAGGCGCTGATTAAGGTCAGCCTGCCCGATAACCTGACCCGCTACCGGGTGATGGTGGTGGCCGTGGATGGCAGTGGAAAGCAATTTGGCTCTGGAGAGGTCAACTTGACCGCTCGCTTGCCGCTGATGGTGCGCCCCTCGGCGCCGCGTTTCCTCAACTTTGGGGATGCGTTTGAGTTGCCCGTCGTGCTCCAAAACCAGACCGATGAGACTATGACTGTGGATGTGGTCATCCAGGCTGCCAACCTCCAGGTGACAGATGCCGCCGGCCTGCGTGTGGATGTGCCCGCTAACGACCGCGTTGAAGTGCGTTTCCCGGCAGCTACGGACATGGCGGGGACGGCCAGCTTTCAGATTGCGGCAGTCTCCGGCGAGTACGCCGATGCTGCCACAGGGGAATTGCCTGTCTATACCCCGGCAACGACCGAAGCCTTTGCTACCTATGGCGTTGTCGACGAGGGTGCGGTTGTGCAGCCGGTTGCCCCGCCAAGCAATGTGTATTCGCAGTTTGGCGGGCTGGAAGTGCAGACCTCCGCTACGGCGCTGCAGGCGCTCACCGACGCGGTCATCTATCTTGTGGGTTATCCCTATGAATGTTCTGAGCAGCTTTCTTCTCGCATCCTCGGTGTGGCTGCCCTGCGAGATGTACTCACTGCCTTCGAAGCAGACGGGCTGCCCTCGCCCGCAGAAATAGAAGCAGCGGTGGTGCGCGATATTGAGCGTCTGAAAGGGATGCAGAACTGGGATGGCGGCTTCCCATATTGGCGCCGCGGCCAGGAATCGAGTCCTTTCAATACCATTCATGTAGCGCATGCATTGCAGCGTGCCAAACTCAAAGGCTTTGATGTTCCCGTCGAGATGCAGGAAAATGTGCGCTACTATCTGGCCGATATTGAGAATTATTACCCCTATTGGTATAGCCAGCGCACGCGTTGGATCTTCAGTAGCTATGCTCTATATGTGCGTGACTTGATGGGCGACTCCGATCCGGCTAAGGCTCAGGCCCTGCTCGACGAAGCCGGTTTTGAGGGCCTCTCGCTGGATGCCATTGGCTGGTTGTGGGCAGTCATGCAGGATGATCCGGATTCCACCGCTGAAGTGGATGCGATCCGTCTGTATGTCAACAATCGTGTGGTCGAGACGGCGGGCGCGGCCAACTTCACCATCTCCTACGATGACCAGAGTTACCTGCTGCTCAGTTCTGACCGGCGCACAGATGCCATTTTGCTGGATGCACTGATGGGCGACAACCCCGACAGCGACTTGATCCCTAAGTTGGTCAATGGCTTGCTGGCACACCGCACGCGCGGGCGTTGGGGCAACACTCAAGAGAACGTTTTCGTGCTGCTGGCTTTAGATCGTTACTTCAATACTTACGAAGCCCAAGAGCCGGACTTCGTTGCCCGGATTTGGTTGGGTGAGAGTTACGCTGGGGCGCATGAATACCAGGGCTACACCACCGAGCGTCACGAGACGCAGATTCCAATGGCCTACCTGACCGATGAGGCTTTGGGCGGAGGCGTGCTTCAAGATCTAATCATCAGCAAAGAGGGCGCGGGAAGGCTTTATTATCGTCTCGGCTTGAGCTATGCTCCCACCGATCTCAATCTCGACCCGCTCGATATGGGCTTTGTGATTACGCGTCAATACGAAGCTGTGGACGATCCCGAAGATGTCTATCGCGATGAAGATGGTGTTTGGCATATTAAGGCCGGAGCGCGGGTGCGGGTGCGCCTCACTATGGTAGCCGATAACCGCCGCTATCATGTCGCCCTGGTCGATCCACTCCCCGCCGGATTGGAGATTGTCAATCCAGCCCTGGCTGTTTCTGGCTCGGTGCCGCAAGACCCTGACAGCGCCGATTATCGCTACGGTTGGTGGTGGTGGGGTACCTGGTACGATCACCAGAATATGCGCGATGAGCGCGCCGAGGCCTTCACGCCCTTGTTGTGGGATGGCGTATACGAGTATACCTACATCACCCGCGCCACCACTCCAGGCGCTTTTATCGTGCCGCCCGCCAAAGCTGAGGAAATGTACTCGCCGGAGGTTTTTGGTCGTAGCGCCAGCGATTGGGTGATTGTGGAGTGAAGCCACAGGACTGGCAGTTCTGCCCGCTGGGAGATTGATCGGGGTTTTGTTCAGAGCTGCCAGTCCTACGCCATATCATTGATGAGGGGGGCGTAAAGCGCTTTGTGAAAAATGAAATTAGTCGCAGATTATCGCCGAAGTCTGTACGAATTACTTCAATTTATATTGACAATGGTACGAATTTCGTTATAATGGGGCCATGTTAGATGACCTGGACCGAGCCATTATTTCGTATTTGCAATATGACGGGCGCGCGCCGTACACCCAGATTGCCGAAGAGTTAGCTGTCACCGAAGGCGCGGTGCGCCGCAGGGTAAAAAAACTGGAAGATGCCGGTGTGATGCAAATCGTCGCCATCGTCGAGCCGCACGAATTGGGTCTCAACGAGGCCGGTATGATCGGCATCACCGTTCAGGCCCATCGGATACAGGAGGTGGCTGAAGCCATCTCGCAATTGCCGGAAGTATCGTATCTTTTTCAGGCCGCGGGGGAGTTCGACCTATTTGCTGAGGTCTTCTGTGAGAACCGAGAACACTTTGTGTCGTTCTTGAACAACAAATTGCAGAAGATCCCCGGTGTTGAACGTACACAATCCTTCTTGATTCTAAAAATGCACAAGTTGTCCTATCGCTGGGGTAACGCCTTGCCCAATAGTCAATAAACATAGGGCGAGGATGCATTTTGAAAATTTCGAACATGCGATAACCGCTTCAGGAGACAGGTATGGCAGGCAATTTTGCGGTAGAACTGCGTGAAGTTACAAAGCGATTTGGGGATGTTGTCGCAGTTGACGATATCTCTTTGCAGATCGAACAGGGAGAATTCTTTTCGTTACTAGGTCCTAGCGGTTGTGGAAAAACCACCACATTACGAATGATCGGCGGTTTCGAAATGTCAACGGCAGGCGACATCCTGATTGGGGGCGAGGTACAGGGTTTTAAGCCGCCCTTTCGGCGACCGGTCAATACCGTATTTCAGAGTTATGCCCTCTTTCCCCATATGACTATTTTTCAAAATGTCGCCTTTGGCCTGCAAATGCAAAAAGTCGCTAAAGACAAAATTACCCAACGCGTGCGCGCCATGCTCGGGCTTGTTCAACTTCCCGGCATGGAATCGCGCAAGCCCGATCAACTCTCCGGCGGACAGCAGCAGCGCGTCGCTTTGGCGAGGGCGCTCATCAATCAGCCTAAAGTCTTGCTGCTGGATGAACCGCTGGGGGCGCTCGATCTTAAGCTGCGCAAAGCCATGCAACTCGAACTCAAAGCGTTGCAGCAGCGCGTTGGCATTACCTTTATTTACGTCACCCACGATCAGGAAGAAGCGCTCACCATGTCCGACCGAATCGCCGTTATGCATGCTGGCAAGATCTTACAGTTGGGCGCGCCGGAAGACATTTACGAGCAGCCCGCCAACCGCTTCGTGGCCGACTTTATCGGTGAAACGAATTTCATGGAGGGGAAGGTAAGCGAGATTCACGATAAACGGGTGATTGTCAATATAGATGATCGTGTCCCGGTGCGTTTGCTGCGCACGCGGGAGGTTCGGGTGGGACAAGTGGTGACGGTGGCCGTGCGCCCGGAGAAACTCTCGGTCTCGATGGAAAAAAAGCGCGAGGTCGATATCCCCGGAAGTGTTGAAGAAGTGATCTACATTGGTACCGATATTCGCTATATAGTGCGCATCACCGAGAAGACGCAACTGGCCGTGCGTGAGCAAAACAGTGGCGGCCTGGCTGCGCAACGTTTTCGCGCCGGAGACTCGATCCATATTGGCTGGTATGCCCGCAATGCCAGCCTGTTGACGGAGTGAGCAATGGACTCGAACAGACGTCATAACTGGCGTATCTTCGGCCTGATTTTCCCCAGCCTTTTCTGGTTAGTGGTGTTTTTTGCCATCCCGCTGATCTTAGTGCTGGCGATGAGTTTCGGCGAACGCGGCACCTATGGGGGGGTGGAATGGAATCTCAATATTCAAAATTTTGTCCGCTTTCTCAACCCGGATGACCCACTCTATCTGCGCATCTTTGGGCGCACGCTCTATATTGCCGCGGCGACAACCATCGTCTCGTTACTGATCGGCTACCCAATGGCCTTCTTCATTGCCTCACAACCCGAAAAGCGTCGTAATACCCTTTTGCTGCTCTTGATGGTTCCCTTTTGGACGAATTTCCTCGTCCGCACCTACGCCTGGATATTGATTTTGCGCGATCAGGGCGTGATCAACACTCTTTGGGCCGGGCATCTGCACAACCTGGTTGTCTGGCTTCTTGGCGTGATGCCCTGGCTGCCTTTGGATGGATTAGTACAAGCCACGGCAAACCCGCTGCCGATTTTCGGCACGAATTTGGCGATCATCATCGGCCTGGTGTATGGCTGGCTGCCCGATATGGTGCTGCCTTGTTATGCGGCCATCGAGCGCTTTGATTACTCGCTGGTCGAGGCCGCGCAGGATTTATACGCCAACCGCGTCAAGGCCTTTGCGCGGGTGATCTTTCCGTTGACCCTCCCTGGAGTGGTGGCCGGATCCATTTTGGTGTTCATCCCCTCGCTGGGGGCTTACGTCACGCCCGACCTGTTGGGCGGCGCAAAATCGGTGATGATCGGTAATGTGATCTATTCGCAATTCATGTCGGCGCGTGATTACCCTTTTGGCGCGGCCATTTCGTTTGTGCTGATGGCAATGATGTTGGCCGGGACGCTAATCTACTTCCGTTTTACGGTTTCTTCTCAGAAAAGAGGGCAGCATGATGGCTAATAAAGCGTATCGCAAACCGATGAGCGTGCGCATCGGCTCAAAAATTCTGACTGTGCATGGTGTACTCAGCTATATTTTCTTGTATGCGCCCATTGTGATTCTGCTGCTGCTCTCGTTCAACGATTCGCGCTTTGCTTCAGGAACCTGGAAGGGCTTTACCCTGCGCTGGTACTATGAATTATTTCAGGACGAAGCCCTGGGCGCGGCCCTGCGCAACAGCCTGTATATTGGCATTGCCTCTACTTTCATAGCCACAGTTTTTGGCACGATGGTCTCGTTGGCAATGGAACGCTATCAGTTTTGGGGTAAATTGACTTTCGATGGATTGCTTTATTTGCCCATCATCATCCCTGATATTGCCATGGCCGTCATGCTGCTGCTCTTCTTTGTAATGGTCAAGATGCCCCTCGGTAGATACACCATCATCATCTCGCACATCGCTTTCAATATCTCGTTTGTAGCTGTCGTAGTGCGCGCCCGATTGGCGCAATTTGACAATGCCCTCGAAGAGGCCGCACAGGATTTATACGCCGATAACTGGCAGACTTTCCGCCGGGTGACGTTGCCTCTGCTGATGCCAGGCATTCTGGCCGGGGCGTTGCTGGCATTTACTCTCTCGCTGGATGATTTTGTGATCACGTTCTTCACCGCCGGACCGGGGGCGACCACTCTGCCTTTACGGATTTATTCCCTTGTCAAGTTGGGCGTTACTCCTGAAATCAATGCCCTCTCTGCCGTCATGTTGATGGCGTCGTTCGGATTGGTTCTCTTGTCGTTTGCATTACAGAAAGGAGGCGATGGACGCGTCGATTTAGTGTAGGCTTTAAAAAATTAATGGTGAGCTATTTAACTGCAAAAGGAGGCAGTAAAGATGAAAAAAAGCGTAGTTTTAGTTGGGTTGTTGCTCCTCGCCGCATTGATGTTGGCAGGTTGTCAGAGTGAGGGTGAAGAAATGGCGACCGAGTTGCACATTTACAACTGGTCAGAGTATATTGACCCTGAAGTGTATGCGGCTTTTGAGGCCGAGTATGGTGTCAAGGTAATTGAAGATACCTTCTCTAGTAATGAAGAACTGCTTGCCAAAATTCAGGCAGGGGCAGCCGGGTATGACATTATTGTTCCCTCCGACTACATGGTTGAGATCATGATTGCCGAAGGCTTGCTGGCCGAACTCGATCATGGCAATCTGGCGAATTTAGCGGGCCTCTCTGCATTGTTCCAGGATCCGCCATACGACCCAGGGCTGGTGTATTGTGTGCCCTATCAGTGGGGTACTACCGGCATTGGCTATAACAGCGACGAAATTGAACCCGATAGCTGGGCTTACATTTTCGACCCGGCTCTGGCAGCGGAATATGAGGGCAAAATCACCATGCTTAATGACGCCCGCGAGTCGATTGGCGCGGCGCTGAAATATCTGGGCTATTCACTCAACACTACCGATGAAGCCCAGTTAGAAGAGGCCAAACAGGTTCTGCTGGCCGTGAAGCCCTACATGTACTCCTATGACAGCGACCAATTCGAAGATTTAATCGCCGCCGATGAAGTTGTCTATGGGCATGGCTGGAGCGGCGATTACTTTGCCGCTGCCGTTGAAGATGAGCGAATTTGGTACGTCATCCCTGAAGAAGGCGGCGTAGTTTGGGCCGACAACCTGTGCGTCCCGGCTACATCGAAGAATCAGGCCGCTGCGGAACTTTTCATTGACTTTGTCTTACGGCCTGAAGTTGCCGCACAGATTACCAATTTCACCTGGTATGGCAGCCCGGTGGAAGCCGCCAATGAATTCATCGACCCCGAAATTCTCGAAGAACCGGCTATCTATCCCTCAGCAGAAACCTTTGCAAAATTAGAATGGATACAGGATGTGGGCGATGCCACGCCGGCCTACGAGCGCATTTGGACAGAAGTTAAAGCTGGCGAATAAATAAAAGTGGGACGCATTTTTTTAAAGTGCGTCCCACTTGCAAGGAAAAGCCATGTATATCAATGGAAAATTGACCTCCGGTTGGGCGACTGAAAAAATTCCCATCCTCAACCCGGCCACCGAAGAGGCCTTTGACGAATCGCCTCGCGGTACCGCACAAGATGCCCTTGATGCTGTTGCCGCGGCGAAGGCCGCTTTCCCTGCGTGGAAGCGCACACCTGCCAACGAGCGCGCCGCTGCCCTGCATGAGGTGGCCTCCAAAATCCGCGCCCATCGAGATGAACTCATTCGCCTGCTGACTCTCGAAGAAGGCAAACCCGTCCCAGAGAACGACGAAGAACTCTGGTGGGTCGAAGAAACCTTTGATTACTATGCCGAATTAGGCCGCCACGAAACCGGGCGCGTCATTCCACCCGGCGACCCCGGCCAGTTCAACTTTGTGCTTAAAGAACCCTATGGCGTAGTCGGCTGCATTGTGCCCTGGAATTATCCGCTTTTGTTATTGGCCTGGAAGATGGCCGCGGCGCTGGCCGCGGGCAATACTGTGGTGATTAAACCCTCTGAGTTGACCCCGCTGGCTACTTTGAAGCTGGTCGAAGTGGCTTGCGATCATCTGCCCCCGGGGGTGGTCAACGTGGTGACGGGCTACGGCCCGGAGGTGGGCGAAGCTTTGGTGACTCACCCTGACGTCCCGGCAATTGCCTTCACCGGCTCACTGGCCGTCGGTCAGCGCATTGCCACCCTGGCCGGGCCGATGATCAAGAAGTTGCATCTCGAGCTGGGCGGCAAAGACCCTATGGTCATCGCCCCCGACGCCGAGATGGATATGGCCGTCAGCGGGCTGGCCTATGCCGCGCTGATCAATACCGGGCAGGTCTGCACCAGCACCGAGCGCGTTTATGTCCACGAGAGCATCTTTGGGCAGTTTAGCGAGGAGCTGGCCGATTTTGTCGGCAGACTGCGCATAGGCAACGGAATGGACGAAGGCACCGACATCGGGCCGATGATCCGGGACAAGTTCCGCGAAAAGGTCGAGAGCCAACTTGCGGAGGCTCAAGCCTCGGGGGCGAAGATCCTCATCGGCGGAGAGCGGCCAGCCCAATTTTCACGCGGGTTTTTCCTGGCTCCTGCGGTGGTCACCGGTGTGGATCACAGTATGCGCCTGATGCGCGAGGAAACCTTCGGGCCGGTCATTCCCCTGATGCCTTACAAAGATTTCGACGAAGCCATCGCATTAGCCAATGACTGCCAGTACGGCCTGGGCGCATCGTTGATGAGCCGCGACGCCCGCCTGGTGAAGCGCTTCTTCGAGGAAGTCAAGGGCGGCACGATCTGGATCAACGATCCGCTGACCGACAACTTCGCCGGGCCATTTGGCGGCATGAAGATGTCCGGCTTGGGGCGCGAACTCGGTCAGGAGGGCCTCGACGAATATTACGATGTCAAGCACGTGCATTGGGATGTCGAGGGCGGCGTGAAAGAGTATTGGTATCCGTATTAGCTGCAAGACACAAGCTGCAAGTTTCAAGTAGGAGTGTTGGATGGCTAGGGATTTTAGGAAGATTATCGTTTGGAAAAAGGCCGATGATCTGGCTGTGGCAATTTATGAGATTACACGATCAAACTTTCCGGATGACGAAAAATATGGTCTTACTTCGCAAATCCGCAGAGCAGCAGTTTCTGTGGCTGCCAATATTGCTGAAGGCTCTGGTAGACATACTCCAGCCGATTTTTTGCGTTTTTTAGGGTTTTCTCAAGGCTCGCTTTCAGAAGTTGAGTATTATCTGCACCTGGCGTGTGGTCTAGGATATGTCAGTGATGAAGCCTATGAAAATCTGGAAGACAAACGATCAGAAGTTGGACGAACACTCAATGGATTTATTCAGGCAGTTCGTAAACAGAAAGTATCTTGAAACATGAAGCTTGAAGCTAATCTCTGGAGGCTTGAAACTTGAAGCTATATTCTTTCTGGACCGACAACTACCCCCGCCCTGATGATCTCCCGGTTGCACAAGGCTTGCCCACCGAGGTCGATGTCGCTATCGTGGGCGGCGGTTACACCGGCCTGAGCGCGGCGCGCACCCTGGCGAAGAGCGGTCTCTCTGTGGCGGTGCTGGAGCGCGAGACGATTGGTTGGGGCGCTTCTTCCCGCAATGCGGGGATTACCGGCTGCAGCCTGAAGCAGAAAATGAGTACGATCTTCAAATGGTACGGTGAGGCGTATGGTCGCATTTTTTGGGAGGCTTCGCTGGAAGCCCTGGAATTGATCAAGGAACTGGTTTATGAAGAGGGCATCGATTGTGATTGGCAGCAGAACGGCGACCTGTGCGTTTACTACAAGCCTTCTCATTACGAAGAAGAACCGGCCTGGAAGCGTTGGCATGAAGCGAATTTGGGGCATCACCTGGCTCTGATCGCCCCGGCTGATCTGCGAAAAGAAATCGGCAGCGATGCCTATTATGGTGGTGTGATGGACGAGCATGGCGCCGGGCTGCATCCCGCCAAACTGGTCTTTGGGATGGCGGAAGTGGCGGCGAAGTACGGCGCGCAGCTTTTCGAAAATGCCGCCGTGACCCGGATCGAGAAATCCTCCCAGGGCTTCCTGGTTCACACACAGCTTGGAAAAGTGCGGGCAAAGGATGTGATCGTTGCCACGAATGGGTATGCCGATAAAATGCTGCCTGGACTGCGTTCCAGGGTCATCCCGGTGGGCAGCTACAGCATTGTCACCGAGCCGCTGCCCGAAGATTTGCAGCGCGAAATCAGCCCACGTGGGCGGGTATTCTGGGATAGCAAATGGTTCTTGAACTATTTCCGCCTGACCCCTGACGGGCGCATGCTTTGGGGTGGGCGCAACAATTTGAGCACTGCTTTAGACTTGAAGGCCTCCGCTGAAATCCTGCGCAAAGAGATGGTACGCGCCTTCCCGCAGTTGAGCGAATTCGAAATCACGCACTCCTGGGCCGGACAGCTTGGTCTTACCTTTGACTTGATGCCCCACATTGGGAAAATCGACGGCGTGTATTATGCCCTGGGCTTCGGCGGTCATGGTCTGCATACCGCCATCTATTTGGGCCGCGAAGTCGCGCAGTTGATCACTGGTGAGAAGGACAGCAGCCCCTTTGCTGAAATTCCCCACCGTACGTATTTTTTCTACCGCAGCAAGCCCTGGTTCATGCCCGCTGCAGTGATGTTTTACCGAATAAAGGATTGGCTTTCTTAAACTGTTGCAGGTTGGCAGATTGAAAGTTGAACGTTTAAAATAACCTTCAAACTGCAACCTTCAACACCCAAAACACAATACTATGACCAACGACATTAATTTACTCTCCCCCGTCTGGACTCACCTCACTCAAATTCAGCCTGCGCGCGCCGAAGGGATTTATTTCTACGATGCCGATGGGCAGCGCTATACCGATTTCACTTGCGGAATCGGCGTCACCAACACCGGGCACTGCCACCCGAAGGTGGTTAAAGCAATTCAGGATCAGGCCGCTAATTTGATTTTTGGGCAGATGAATATCGTCATTCCGCCGGTTTCGCTGGCTTTGGCCGCAGCCCTGGACGAAATCACGCCCCCGGAGATCGACAGTTTTTTCTTCTCCAACAGCGGCGCGGAGGCCATCGAGGGCGCGGTAAAACTGGCGCGCCACGCCACGGGCAAGCGCAATATCGTCGTTTTCCAGGGCAGCTTCCACGGGCGCACCGCCCAGACGATGGCGATGACCACGTCCAAGTACATCTATCGCTACAACTACCAGCCCCTGCCCGGCGGGATTTTCACCGCCCCCTTCCCGTACAGCTATTTCTATGGCTGGGATGAGGAAGAAACGATCGAGTTCTGCTTGCGTGAACTGGACCGCCTCTTTCATGGCGAAACGCTGCCCGAAGAGACGGCGGCCATTGTCATCGAGCCGGTTCTCGGCGAGGGCGGATACGTCCCCGCGCCGGATGGCTTCATGCAGGCCTTGCGCCGCTTCTGCGACCAAAATGATGTGCTGCTGATTGCCGATGAAGTCCAAACTGGCTTTGGGCGCACCGGTAAGTTTTTTGCCTGCGAACATTCTGGGGTAGTGCCCGACATCCTGGTGATGGCAAAAGGCCTCGGAAGCGGCGTGCCCATTTCGGCGATTGCCTCACGCCGTGAGTTGATGGAAAAATGGCAGCCCGGCTCTCACGGCGGAACGTATGGCGGCGGCAGCGCCATTGCCGCGGCGGCCGCCCTGGCGACCATCCAGGTAATGCAAGAGGACAAGCTAGTCGAAAACGCTGCCGCCCGCGGCGAGCAGTTGATGGCCGCCTTACGCAGATTCCAGGCCCAATACCCCGTCATTGGTGATGTGCGCGGCCGCGGCTTGATGGTGGCAACCGAATTTAGTAAATCAGATGGTACGCCAGACAAGGATACTGCGAAAGCAGTTGCTAATGCCTGTTTGAAACAAAATCTGTTGCTTTTGACCTGCGGGACGTACGAAAACGTCATCCGTTGGATACCGCCGTTGATCGTTAGTGAAGTGCAAATTGCCGAAGCGGCGGCGATTTTCGAAAAGGCGTTGGATGCAGCGGTTTAAGATTACAGGTTGAAGGTTGAAAGTTTAATCTTGACAAATGACTTTCAACCTTCAACTAGTAACTGGAAAATATGAACATCTGGCGTATTAACACCCGTACACAAGAATTCAACCTGGAGCCTGTGCCTAATAGCTGGGCCAAACTCGGCGGGCGCGGGCTGCTGGCGCGCATCCTGCTGGATGAAGTTGAGCCAACCTGCGAGCCGCTTGGGCCGCGCAACAAACTGATTTTTGCCCCCGGGTTGCTGGTTGGGCATAGGCTTTCTTCCCTCGATCGCATCTCGATTGGCGGAAAAAGCCCGCTCACCGGCGGCATCAAGGAGGCCAATGCTGGAGGACGCACAGGCCTGCAACTTGCTCAACTCGGAATCCATGCGCTGATCCTCGAAGACCAACCTCAAGGTTCCGGTTGGCGGATCCTCCACCTCTCGAAGGCTGGAATCAAATTCGCAGATGCCTCTCATCTCGTCGGCCTGGGGGTCTTTCAATCCGCGCAAAAGCTCATCCAGGCCTATGGCCCTGAGGCGGCTTTTGCGCTCATTGGCCCCGGCGGTGAGATGGGGTTGGCCTCAGCGGGCATTCAAAATAACGACAAAGACGGCCAGCCCACCCGCATTGCGGCTCGCGGCGGGCTGGGTGCGCTAATGGGGTCGAAGCGTATCAAGGCCATTGTGATTGATGCCTCCGGTGGTGGAAAGCCCCCCATTGCCGATCAGGCGGCTTTTCGCGCCGCGCAAAAAAACTACCAAAAGGCCCTCGTCGCTCATCCCCAAACCCAGACATACAGCGATTACGGCACGGCGGCCATGACCAGTATGTGCAATCATTTTGGCGCATTACCCACGCGCAATTTTTCCAGCGGCGAGTTCGAGGCCGCTGAGAACATTAGCGGTGAATACATGCGCGATCGGCTGCTGGCGCGCGGCGGCGAGAGCCAGACTGCACATGCCTGCATGACGGGCTGCGCCATTCGCTGCTCCAATGTCTATGCCGATGCCGATGGAAAAACACTCGTCTCACCGCTCGAATATGAGACCATCGGCCTGATGGGTTCGAACCTGGGTATTGATAACCTGGATGCGATTGCCCGTTTGAATTGGGACGTCAACGATTTGGGATTAGATTCCATCGAAGTCGGCGCCGCCTTAGGTGTCGCGGCGGACGCTGGCCTGCTTAATTGGGGGGACGGCGAACGCGCTCAGGAGTTGATCGACGAAATTCGAGCGGGCACTCCCCTGGGCCGGATTCTTGGCAATGGGGCCGCGGTCACGGGGCGCATTCTGGGGGTGGAGCGGGTTCCTGTTGCCAAAGGTCAGGCCATCTCGGCCTATGATCCCCGCGCCATCAAAGGTACTGGCGTGACCTATGCCACCTCGCCCCAGGGCGCCGACCATACTGCTGGGCTGACCATTCGCGCTCAGGTAGATCACCTTGACCCGCAGGGCCAGGCCGAACTCTCGCGCGGCGCGCAGATCAATATGGCCGGGTACGATACCCTGGGAGCCTGTCTTTTTGCCGGGTTCGGATTCGCAGCCGCGCCTCCGGGGACGATTGCCGCCTTGCTTAACGCCCGCTACGGGTGGGAAGTCGGAGACGATATTTTGCAAGTGTTGGGCCGCGCCACCCTACAAATCGAGCGCGAATTCAATCGCCGTGCCGGGTTCACCAACGCCCACGACCGCCTGCCTGAATGGCTGACGCGAGAACCCTTGCCGCCCACTGGCGCAGTTTTCGATGTGGCGGAGGAAGATTTAGACAAGTTGTTTAATTGGTAATCTCAAGTGAGTGTCACTCATAGATTTCATTGGAGTATCCCTATGACCCTGCAAGGCCCAAAAACCCACCAATTGTTCGAGAATGCATTACAACACATTCCCCATGGCGTGAATTCAAATTTTCGCTATTGGGGGGATGATGATACGCTGATTATCAAGCGCGGCCAGGGGGCATATATTTGGGATATGGACGACAAGCGCTATATTGACTATCGCCTGGCCTTTGGCCCCATTATCCTCGGTCATGCCGAACCCCGCGTGACCCGGCGTGTGCAGGAGGCCATCAGCGACGGCAATCTCTTTGCCTGGACAACGCCTTTAGAGATCCGCGTGGCCGAACGCATCAAACGCCTCACCGGTGTAGAAAAAGTACGCCTGACCAATACCGGCAGCGAGGCTACCTTTCATGCCTTACGCATCGCCCGCGCTCATACCGGGCGCGAGAAATTCATCAAGTTTGAGGGGCAATATCATGGCATGATCGATTACTTCATGTATGGTACGGCCTCATCCAACGCGGAACATTTGGGTTCACCCGATGATCCGCATACCACACCGATGAGCTTGGGCATTCCCCAGGGGATTGGCGAGTATGTCTTTAATGTGCCTTTCAATGACCTGGATCGTTTAGAGAGTCTTCTAATGCGACATAATGAAGAGATTGCTGCCATCTTTGTTGAACCAATGCTGGGCAACGCTGCCGGAATTATGCCGCAGCCTGGCTTTTTAGAAGGCATTCGGGCCATGTGCGACCAATATGGCATTGTGTTGGTCTTTGATGAAGTCAAGACCGGGTTTCGCATTGCCAACGGTGGGGCGCAGGAATTCTTTGGTGTGAAAGCTGATTTGGTCACCTATGCAAAATCGTTGGGGAATGGCTTCCCAATTGCGGCCATCGGTGGCAAAGAAGATGTTATGATGACCATTCAGCCTGGTTCGATGGCGCATGGTGGCACCTACTCCGGGAACGTAGCCGGGGCCGCCGCCGCAGATGCCACTCTGGAAATTCTCGAAACAGAACCGGTGATTGCAACAATCAATGCGCGCGGTAACGCGCTGATGGAAGGCATGGGCGAAATTCTGACCGAACATGGCATCCCGCATGTCGTCACTGGCGTGCCATCGATGTTTGGCATATTGCTGGGTACCGATCAAGAACCCTGTCAATTCCGCGACTATATTCAGGGCGACGATGAAATGTATGAGAATATTGGTATGGAGTTGATCCGGCGCGGTGTGCAGCCCGATTCGGATGGGCGCGAACCCTGGTTCTTGTGTGCCGCGCTGAGCGAAGCAGATGTTACCGAAACGTTGAGCGTGTTCAACGACGCGGTCAAAGCTGTGAAATGAGTCACAAGTCACAAGCTACAAGATGCAAGCCTCAAGGCTTGCATCTTGTAGCTTGTGACCTGCAAGGAGAATACTTATGTCCTACGGTTATACTGGGAAAATTCTACATGTCTATTTAACGGACTCTCGCTTTGAGGTGGAAACTCCCCCCGAAGATTTCTACCGTAAATATATGGGCGGCAGCGCGCTGGGGATGCACTACCTTTTGAAGCACACCCCCGCCCATACCGATCCGCTGGGACCGGAAAACACGCTGGTGCTTTCAACCGGGGTGGTTACCGGCGCGCCGGTTTCGGGCAACAGCCGCCTGACGGCTACCGCCAAGTCGCCATTGACCGGCGGAGCGGGCGACTCGCAGTCGGGGGGCTTCTTCCCCGCCGAGTTGAAATTCGCCGGGTTCGATGCCCTGGTGATTCACGGGCAGTCCCCTGAGCCGGTTTATCTCTCAATTAAAGACGGCCAACCCGAACTGCGTCCTGCTGCCCACCTTTGGGGCAAGGACACCGCCGAGGTAGACGATCTCATTCGGGCAGAATTGGGCGATGAGAAAGCCGAGGTCTTGCAGGCTGGCCTGGCGGGTGAAAACGGAGTGCGCTTTGCTGCCATCATCAGCATGGCAAACCGGGCGCATGGCCGTAACGGGATGGGGGCAGTTATGGCCTCGAAAAAACTCAAGGCCGTAGCGGTGCGCGGCAGCAGTAAGCGCTTGCCGGTGGCCGACGTGAAGGGCCTGAATGAAATTGCCCGCTGGGGTTCGCAGAACTTCCCCGACTCGGACATCTTTGGCATGGGCGTTCATGGCACAGCGGAGGTGCTGGGCTATCAGCACGAGTCCGGCGGATTGCCAACCCGCAACTGGGAGAGCGGGGCTTTCGAAAGTTGGGAAGCGATTGATGGCCCGACGATGACCAAACAGATTCTCAAAGAGCGCGATACCTGTTACGCTTGCACGGTGCGCTGTAAACGGGTTGTGGAGGTACTCGAAGGGCCGTTTCAGGCCGAGGCGCGCTACGGCGGCCCGGAGTATGAAACGCTCTCGACTTTCGGTTCGTATTGCGGGGTGGATGATTTGGCAGCTGTGGCGCGGGCGAATCAGTTGTGCAATCAGTACGGCATGGATACGATCTCTTGCGGAGCAACGATTGCCTGGACGATGAATTGTTTCGAGCATGGACTGCTGACCGCGGCAGATACCGGAGGGATTGAACTTCGTTTTGGTGATGCTGCTGCAATGGTGAAGATGACCGAAAGGATCGCCCGGCGGGAGGGGTTCGGAGATGTGCTGGCCGAAGGTTCAGCGCGCGCAGCCGAGAAACTTGGTCTTGGGCAGGATTTGGTCGTCACCACAAAGAAGCAAGAGATGCCCGCCCATATGCCGCAGGTAAAACGCTCTTTGGGATTGATCTATGCCGTTAACCCCTTTGGCGCCGATCATCAATCCAGCGAGCATGACGGTTCTTACCTAAGCTATCCGGAACGCATGGCGCAGATTGGCCTGACCGATGGCGAAAAAGCCGAGGGGATGAACCGAGAGAAAGTGCGCTTTGCCCTGACCACACAGCATCTCTACTCGGCGCTGGATTCGGTTTCGGTGTGCCAGTTTGTTTTCGGCCCGTCCTGGCATTTGATGGACGTAGATCAGCTTGTTGCCATGACGCGGGCGGTGACCGGGTGGGATGTGACGGTTGACGAATTGCTCGAAGTTGGTGAGCGGCGTTTGAATATGCTGGCCGCCTTCAACGCCCGCGAGGGCTTCACACGGGTAGATGATATTCTGCCGAAGAAGTTGTACCAGCCCCTTAAGGGCGGAGCCAGCGATGGTGTCCATCTCACCGAGGCAGAGTTGGAAGCCGCTAAAGACATGTATTACGAAATGGCCGGTTGGGATGTGGCGCGCGGAACCCCAACAATGGAGACATTAGCCGAGTTAGGTTTGGACTGGATTTAAACAACAAGTCAAAAGTTATGAGCAGTGAGCAAAGTTTCTTGACGCCTGCCGCTTGTGACTTGCCACCCAAGAACAGGAGACCAGAATATGCGCATCGTAGTCTTAGGCGGCGCCGGTAAAATGGGTTGTATCGCCGTGCAAGATTTGGCCGGGGACGACCGCGTCACAGAAGTCGTCATTGCCGATTATAATCTCGAAAACGCCCAAATTGTGGCAGGCTTTATCAACAGCCCCAAAGTCAGCATCCAATTTGTGGATGTCTACGATCACGCCGGGCTGGTGGGCGTACTCAAGGGGAGCGACGCTTGCCTGAACGCCACCGTTTATTACACCAATTTAAAAATTATGGGAGCCTGCCTCGAAGCTGGAACGCACTATACCGACATGGGCGGGTTGTTCCACACGACCTTGAAGCAGCTCGAGTTGAGTGAGCGCTTCGCCGAAAAAGGCCTCAGCGCCGTGCTGGGGATGGGATCTGCGCCGGGAATTCCGAATATTCAATCGCGCTACGCTGCCGATCGTCTGGATAGCATAGAGTACATCCGTATCTATGATGGTATCAAACCGCCCGACCCGGATGATCTGCGCTTTACCTATGCGGTTCCCACCATCCTTGATGAGTTGACTCTCTCTCCGATGGTCTATCGTGATGGCGAGTTCGTCGCCGAAAAGCCGCTCACCGGTTTTGAGGACTACTGGTTTGCCGCCCCCCTGGGCCTGCTGCCGATGCACTACTCGCTGCATTCCGAGGTCGCCACGATCCCGATCACCTTCAAAGATAAGGGCGTTAAGGAATGTTTTTTCAAGATCAATTATTGGGGCATGGCAAAAGAGACGGTCGAAAAAGTAAACGTGCTGGCTGAATTTGGCTTTGCCAGGAGCGAGCCGGTTGATGTCGCCGGCGCGCAAGTCACCCCGCGCGAATTCATGGTGGCGATGATGGACAATTATGTGCCGCCGATTGTCGATTTCCTGGCCCCGCCCAAGAATCAACCTCCCGATTGGGTCAAGGAAATTGTTACCGAGGTCAGGGGCGTTAAGGATGGGGCAGTTACCACCTACCGTCTGGGCACTCTGACGGTCAAAGGGGCTTTGCCCACCGGTGTTGCCCCCGCCCTGGCGGCCATCTGGCTGGCAGACGGCCGCGTAGAGCCGGGTGTGCATCCCCCCGAGGTGGCTTTTGATCCGGTGCCATTTTTCGAAGAGTTGGAGAGCCGCGATATTGTTACTCAGGTGACGGTTACAAAAAAGGTTACAAACTAAATTCCCCTCAATGGGTCTGGTAAAATACGCCTTAAGTTGACGTTGGATCGTCAATTTGGGGCGTTTTGTTGTAGAACTACGCGACTCATAAATATAGACCAAACCTGAGGCGCATTGAAAACCAAATTCGAATGAAAGAGAATATCATGTCCTTTTTGCATCATCTGGAATGTTCGGCATGTGGTCAGGAGTTTGACCCGGCGATTGTGCAGACCTTTTGTCAGGATTGCCAGGCGCCTTTGTTAGTTCGCTACGATCTGGTGAAGGGGCGCGCCGGAATAGACCGCGATGCGATCGCCCGCCGCCCCAAGGGGATGTGGCGCTGGCGTGAAATGTTGCCGGTGATGGCGCAGGAACACATGCTCTCTCTGGGAGAAGGCGATGCCCCATTGCTGCATCTCGGCAATTTGGGCGCGGAGCTGGGTTTATCGCAGCTTTATGTCAAAGACGAAAGTATCAATCCCACCGGCACATTCAAAGCCCGCGGGCTGGCGGCAGCCGTGTCGAAAGCCAGAGAATTCGGAATCGCCAAAGTGATTATTCCCACAGCCGGGAATGCCGGGGGGGCTATGGCGGCTTATGCCGCCCGCGGCGGTATGCAGGCACACATCTTTATGCCAGCCGATACGCCTTATGCCAATCAATACGAAAGCCAGATCGTCGGCGCGACGGTTGAGTTGGTGGAGGGTCTCATCAGCGATGCTGCCCAACTGGCGCGCCAGAAAGCCGCTGCAGAGGGCTGGTTCGATGTCTCTACCTTCAAAGAGCCGTATCGCACAGAAGGCAAGAAGATCATGGGCTATGAATTGGCCGAGCAGCTTGACTGGACGCTGCCGGATGTGATTGTCTACCCTACGGGGGGGGGGACGGGACTGGTGGGGATGTGGAAAGCCTTCAAAGAGATGGCCGCCCTCGGCTGGCTAGAATCCACCCGCAGGCCGCGTATGGTAGCGGTTCAGGCGGCGGGGTGCGCGCCCATCATCAAGGCCTTCCACGACGGTGCGGGTTCCAGCCAATTTTGGGAGGGCGCGCAGACGATTGCTGCGGGCTTGCGCGTCCCCAGGAGTTTCGCCGATCAAATCATCTTGAGCGACCTCAACGAGAGCAACGGCAACGCTGTCGCAGTCAGTGACGAGGCCATTGTCGATGCTCAAAAGTGCCTGGCCCAAACCGAGGGCATCTTCGCTGCACCGGAAGGCGCGGCAACGCTGGCCGGGCTGGAGCAGTTGGTCAAAGATGGCTGGATTAACCCTGACGAACGTGTGGTGCTCTTCAATACAGGCTCAGGGTTGAAATATATTCCCCATTAAATGTTACTTTTTTGAGCGGCTGGGCGACTAAAAAGGCAGTAATCCAAAATTAGCTTTTCAATTTCAAAAGGAGATCTGCCATGAAGAACCTCACCAAAATTTCCCACAAAGTATTCCCCCTATTTATCATTGCTGCGTTGGCGCTAAGTTCAATTGCCGCCGCAGCCCCCGGAGCCTTCACTGCTGATTTGGCTGTAACCGATATTTACCCGGGCAACCAACCTCACGGACAGTTCCATGTGCGGGTCACCAATCATGGGCCGGGCACTCTCAGCAATGTCAAGGTCAATTTCGTTTGTGGATACGACAGCGTTGACAAGAACAGCGGCAAAAAGGGGCCTAGCAAGCAAAGAACCGTCAGCGTAAAATTGAACCTCAGCCCTGGTCAGACGAAATCGGTTGCAACGGGACTGAAACTCGACACCAATGTCTATAACTACCAGGTTGGCTGCGAAGTAAAAGTGGGCTTCAATGACCCCAATGCTGGCAATAACTTCTACAATGAAGCCTTCCACACCGGTGGAGGAACCCCCGGCGGCGGCAACCCGGGCGGCTCAGGCCAATTTACCGCAGATATTGCCGTAACCGATATTTTCCCCACCCGCCAGCCTCACGGCCAGTTCCATGTGCGCATCACTAACCACGGCCCAGGAGCGCTGCGCAATGTCAAGGTCAATGTGTCTTGCTCCGCTGAGCGCACCGACAAGAACAATGGGCAGTTGAGCAGTGGCGGCAATCGTAATTTCACCGTCACCCTGAACCTTCAGCCGGGCCAGACACGCAGCTATAACACCGGCCTCAACCTGGACATGAATGTTTTCGCCTATCTGGTCGGCTGCCAGGTACACCCCGGCTTCAACGATCCCAACCTCGGCAACAACGTATTCGCAGAGCAATTCCAGTAAAAACAACAGCTTGACTCGAAAGTGGGCTTTCTCTATACTCACAATAGAGAAAGCCCATTTCGGTGTCGATCAACATCAATTGGACAACCCAAAAATCGATCACTCATTCCCGAAAGCAGGTAAACCATGTCTCGACTCACGTTCTACATGATATGCTTCGCACTATTGCTGTTACTATTTCTGCCTCTGGGTATTGCATTTGCCCAGGATGGGGATTTCATCGATCTCTTTGCCAACCCGGTCTCATCCGGTTGGGATCGCACCTCCGGTGGGGAGGCTGCTCCTGTATCCGGGCCGGAATCAGCCCCCAATGTGGATACCCCCGCCGCGCCCCCCGGTTCCCCGGCTTATGAGGCATTGCCCTGGGTTTACACCGGCGGCCCCATCGGTGGTTTGGGCTACGACATCCGCATGGATCCTCGCGACCCCGATGTGATGTACGTTACCGACGCCTGGGCGGGCGCTTTCAAGAGCGTTAACGGGGGGGAGAGCTGGTTCCCGATCAATGAGGGGATCACTGCCCGTGTAGGCCCGTCCAATGACGGCATCCCGGTTTTCAGCCTGACCATCGATCCCAACAACCCCGACACGCTTTGGGCAGGCACGCAGTTCGGCGGCGGCGTGTTCCGCAGCGACAACGGCGGCGAAACCTGGTATTCGCTGAGCAACGGCATCCAGGAGCGAGCGCTGACCATCCGCGGCTTCACCGTCGAGCCGGGGAATTCGCATGTGATCTACCTGGGCGGCGAGATCCCCAGTTGGGAATGGAATGTCGAGCCGCTGCCCGGCCTGGGCCTCGATATGGTCAAGGGCGTGGTTTATAAGACCACGGACGGCGGCCAAAACTGGACGCGCATCTGGTATGGCGATAACCTGACCCGTTATATCTGGATCCATCCCGAAGACCATAATCGGCTTTATGTTTCTACGGGCATCTTCGACCGCGAGGCAGCCAACAGCAACCCTGATACGATTGAACCCGGCGGTGTAGGCATCCTGCGCAGCCGTGACGGCGGTTCAACCTGGGAAGAGTTAGGCGTAACCAACGGTATCCGCGCTCAAGAGCTTTATTTTGGCAGCCTGGCAATGCACCCTCAGAACCCGAATATTTTAATCGGCGCAGCCGGGAACGATCCCTATATGTGGGCTTTAGGTCGCCCCATTGGAGCCATCTATCGCACACTGGATGGCGGCGATTCCTGGGAGCGTGTGCTTGATCTACCCAACGCCAGCGCCATGGAAATGTGCGCGAGCGATCCCAGTGTGGTCTACGCGGCCTCGATGAGCGCTTTCTACCGCAGCGATGATGGCGGATCGACCTGGATGCGATTGGGCGGCACCGGCGATTTAGGCCAGACCGCAGACTCGCTGTGGGGATCGCCCGACGAAATTGCTGGCTTTCCCATCGATATGCAGTGCGACCCGCGCAACCCTATGCGCATCTTTGTCAATAACTACGGCGGAGGGAACTTTCTCAGTGAAGATGGCGGGGGCAGCTGGGTCAACGCCAGTAAGGGCTACACCGGCGCGCTGATGCACCAGGTGATTGTCTCCCCGGACGACTCATCCCTGGTGTATGCCAGCGCCCGCAGCGGAATCTTCAGCAGTGGTGACGGCGGGGAAAATTGGCGTGGTTTATCGCACGGCGCGGCGCGCGCCATGGAAGCCTATGCAATCGCTGCCGATCCAGCAGATTCGTTGCATCTGATCGCGGTAGTGGGCGACGCCGGGCCGGTCCCCAAGATCTCCGATGATGGCGGCCAAACCTGGCGCGAGGCTGAACCGGATTTAGGGGAGAGCAGCTTCTTCGAGTGGGGTTTGATGAAGAAAGCAGCGTATTCGCCCGTAGTGCCGGGGCGTGTGATTGGCATTCAGGGCGAGGTCGAGTGTGAAATGTCCGATTCCTGCCACGAGGGGCACGGCGCAATTTTTTCTCGTGACGGTGGTCAGTCTTGGGAATCATCCAATCTGACTGAAGGCATGGCCACGGATTTGGCCTTTGCGCCCGATGGCACAGCTTATGTAGCTGTTTATCCTGGCGATCTCTATCGCTCTACGGATGGCGGTGAGAACTGGGCACAAGTGGCAGAAACCATCACCGCCGGGATCAATCTGCACGATCCCGACCCGGATTTGCCTGGCGCGGTCTTGACGGCCCTGGCCGTTGATCCGCACAACCCAGAAAGGCTCTACGCCGGGTTCCAGCGCGGCGCGCTGATGGTCAGCGAGGATGGCGGCTTGACCTGGCGCTCTTCCTCCTCCGGCCTGAACCCGGAGACCAGCGTCAGCGATCTTGTTGCCGACCCAGCCCATCCCGGCGTACTCTACGCAGCCACGGTGGATAGCGGCGTCTACGTATCGACCGACAGCGGCGCAACCTGGACAGCGATCAACGAGGGGCTGCTCACCCGCGCTGTGGTTAGCCTTGCACTGTCCGAAGATGGTAGCGTGCTTTATGCAGCTACGACGGGTGGGGGCGTCTTCCGCCTTGGGCAGTATTGAAAACAATTGGGAAATGAGGTAGCTATGTCACGGCTTACGTTTTATGCATTACTCTTTATCTTTCTAAGCGCGCTCCTGCTTGCACGACCGCTTGCCCATGCGCAAGAATCCCCTCCCCCGGCCCATGAGTCGGAACCCTGGGTCAAGTTGGGCGGCCCTCCCGGCGGCATCGGTTACGATATCCGCATGCGGCCTGACAATCCCGATGTCATGTTCGTCACCGATGTGGCTGCCGGGGTACACAAAAGTGTGGATGGCGGCCAGACCTGGTTTCAGGCTAATGTGGGCATCCTTGCCGACGCGACCGGCGGTGTGCCGATCTTCAGCCTGACCATCGACCCCCATAGCTACGACACCGTTTGGGCGGGCACGTATCTCTCCGGGCACATTTATCGCTCAACGGATAACGGGGCCAGCTGGGAGCCGCGCGACGAAGGCATCACCCACGAAGGGCGCAGCTGGCGCGGCATCACCGTAGATCCCAATAGCCCTAACGTGGTCTATATCGCTGGCGAGGTCAGCTCGTGGATGTTTGACGGCGTGGATGGACAAACACGGGGCGAAGTCTATAAATCCACCGACGCCGGGGAGAGTTGGACACTGATATGGGAGGGAGATAACTTGGCGCGCTACGTTTGGGTGGATCCGCGCAACTCGAACCGACTCTACGTCTCAACGGGAATTTTCGACCGCGACCCGGCTAACGCGGATAAAGAGAACGAAGTCTGGGGCGGGGTGGGGATTCTGCGCAGCGATGATGGCGGCGCATCCTGGGAGGTACTCAATGAAAAGAACGGCCTCGACGGCATCATCGTCCCCAGCCTGTTCATGCACCCGGCGAATCCCGATACGCTCATCGCAGCAGTGACCGGGCCTTTTGGCGGTCCCTTTTTGGAAACTTCTGGCGTTTACGTGACCTATGATGGCGGCGACACCTGGGAACAAATTTTAGACAATCCTTTGGGCGGGATGGAAGCCGTGGAAATCGCCGAAGCCAACCCCGATGTCTGGTGCGCGGCTGGCAACGTCGAGGAGACCGGTGCAGTGATCTGGCGCAGCGAGGACGCCGGAAAGAGCTGGCAAAGTTGCCCCATTCGCACACAGCATAGAGCGGCAGGCTTTCCCATTGACCTGCAAGTTGACCCGCGCAACCCTTACCGCATCTTCGATAACAACTACGGCGGCGGCAATTTCCTCAGCGAGGATGGCGGCGAAACCTGGGTGGACGCCAGTCGCGGGTACACGGGCATCGTTATCGGTGGAGTCGGTGTCGCGCCATGGGACAGCCAGATTGTCTTTGCCAACGAGTTTCGCAGTAACGACGGCGGGGATACCTGGATTGCCAGCGGAGTTAAGGCCGCGACGTTCGCTTTTCTTCCTCCAGAAAATAGCGGAATAATCATTGCACCAGATTGGGAAACACTGTCACATAGCCGTGATGGTGGTGAAAGCTGGGATATGACGATATTGCTGGATATCGGGGCAGAAGGCGGAGCGGGGCGCTTGAGCAAGGGAGCGACCCCCATGCGAGCCTTTGTGGTAGGGTCGTCTGATCCGCAAATCGTTTATGCTGGTTTTGCCAGTCAGGGCTGCTTTGGCGATGTGCCCTGGGACTGCCCGCTGCCCGCGCCCCGTTTTACGCGTTCATACGATGGGGGCTACACCTGGGAGCCTGTCGATGGAACGCCCTTTGAAGGCTATGGCATTTTGGCTTTGGATGTGCATCCGCATGACCCGCAAAAAATTTACGCCGCAACAGCCATCGGGCTTTATCTCAGCGAGGATGGCGGCGACAACTGGCGGCATCTGAATCACTTAAGAGAAGTGACCAGACAACTGCCACGCGGCGCCGAACCCTCGCCGGGCGAAACCTTCATCATCTACGATGTGCTGGTTGATCCCTTTGAGCCGCAGGTGATCTATGCAGCCACGCTGGAATACGCCGTCTGGCGCAGTGCCGATGGCGGCGAAACCTGGATTCAGGTCGCTGCCGGGATGGACCCCAACCAGCAGATGTTCGCCTTATTGGCAGACCCCAACCGGCAAGGTGTGATCTATGCCAGCACCAGTCTTTCCGGCGTCTTTGTCACCACCGATGGCGCGGATACCTGGCGAAAACTGGGTGAAGGCCTGGATTTCTTCAACATGAAAGATATGGCGCTCTCCGCAGATGGTTCGGTACTTTACGTCGGCACGGGCGGGCGGGGAGTGTACCGTCTGGGCACGCCTGGAAAGTAGCGCTTGACCCGGTGATATAATGGAAGCGCGGATAAAATGATTGATCTCGGAGGGAATCATGAATACCAAAATTTTGTCCACTGCCTCAATCGTATTCCTTTTGATTGGTATAACGCTAGTACCGGCATCCTCGATCCTTGCCCAAGAGGAACTGCCTGCCTCTCCCCTCGTTGACCATACCTGGGTGCGCCTGGGCGGGCCGTTGGGCGGCCTGGGTTATGACATCCGTATGCGGCCCGATAACCCTGATATCATGTACGTCACCGATGCCTGGGCAGGTGTGCACCGCAGCACCGATGGCGGCCAGATCTGGTACAGCCTTAACGAAGGCATCGATGCCCGCACCGGCCCGTCGGGTGACGCGATCCCGGTCTTTTGCCTGACCATCGATCCCAACGATTACGACGTTATCTGGATTGGCACGCAGAGTTTTCGCGGTGTGTACCGCTCAGCGGATTCCGGGGAAACCTGGGAGAAGCGCACCAACGGAATTGTGGAAGATGATAATCTGACCGTGCGCGGTATCGCCGTTGAGCCGGGGAACTCCGATGTGGTCTATGTCGCCGGGGAAATCGGGCAAAACAATTGGGGTCGCGAGTTCGACCGTGTCAAGGGTGTGGTTTATAAATCCACCGATGCCGGGTTGAACTGGCAGGCCATCTGGCGCGGCGACAGCCTGGCGCGCTATGTACTGATCGATCCCAATGATGTCAATACACTTTACGCATCAACTGGCATATTCGACAGGGAAGCCGCAAATTCCGATCCTGCCTCTGATGAAGCAGGCGGGGAAGGTATTCTTAAATCCATCGATGGTGGCGAAACCTGGGCGCAAGCGAATAACGGCCTGAACAATCTCTACATTGGCTCGCTATTCATGCATCCGGGCGATTCTCAAATTTTGCTTGCCGGGGCTGGAAACAATGCCTATCGTCAGGGGGGCGGCATTTACTTGACTCTCGATGGCGGCGAAAATTGGGAAAAAGTTGGGGGCACCCATGTCACTTCTGTGGAATTCTCTTCAAGCGCTCCTGGAATTGCCTACGCCGCGGGGGATTCGAATTTCTATCGCAGCGAAGATGGGGGCTTTGACTGGAAGAGTATCGTCAGTCTTGGCTATAGCTGGGGGGTAGAAGGTGTCCGGCCCGGATTCCCAATAGACTTTCAGGTTGACCCGCGCGACCCCATGCGTATCTTCGTCAACAACTATGGCGGTGGAAATTTCCTGTCTGAAGATGGCGGTGAAACCTGGGTATCGGCCAGCACCGGCTATACCGGGGCAGACTTGCGGGATATTTCCGTCCATCCCGACAATCCGGCGATCGTATATGTCAATGGCCGCAGTGGGCCTTTTGTCAGCAGCGATGGCGGCGTAACCTGGCGCGGGATCAATCCCCTTAATTTGTCGGAAATTGCCGAAGGCGCGCGTATCGAAGTCGATCCATCGAATCCAGATCACATCCTGATGTCATCGGCTCATTGGGGCTGGACGTATGAAAGTAAGGACAGTGGTATCAGTTGGCGTTTGAGCACAAACTACAATAGCGCCTTGATGAATTTATCCTGGCCGGATGTAAACCAAAAATTCCAGGGCTTGCAGGCCATCAGTTTTGCGCCGTCGAACCCGGAGAAAGTCTACGGCGGCTTTGGAATCTGGCGCTGTGCCACAGACGCAGACATAGATATGTGTGACACGCCACCCTGGGTGAGCATCCTTACTTCCGAAGATGGCGGCTCGACCTGGACGAGAATAGAAGATACGCCCTTAGATGAATACACCGTCACAGAGATTGTCGTCCATCCCCAGGATGAGAACATCGCCTGGGCGGCCACGGCAGGCGGGGGCGTTTTCTTGACCGCCGATGGCGGCGAGACCTGGGAATCTAGATCGTCTGGATTGCATTCGATGTTCATCATGTCTCTGGCGCTTGACCCGACCAACCCACAGGTCTTGTACGTTGGCACCTCGGAACGGGGTCTGTTCATCAGCGGGGATGGCGGCCTGACCTGGACATCCAGCAGCGCCGGGATGGACCCCAACGAACCGATTGGCGCAATTGCTATTGATCCCATAAGACCAAATGTGATATATGCTGGAAGCTGGCGAAGCGGTGTATATATCAGCGAAGATGGTGGGATGCGGTGGCGGCTCATCAATGATGGCCTACGCACGCGTTCCGTGCGCGCCCTGGCGCTCTCTTCGGATGGCGAAACCTTGTACGCCGCCACGCGCGGCGAAGGTGTCTTTCGGCTGAGTAGGCTGAGTCAGGATGAATTTAAAGCGGATCAGTAAACTGCTGTTACCTTTTGAAATTTGACGGCGACTGAATAGATACAGGGCTTACGCAGTTCATTGAAAATTTACCGAAAAATAGGGGTGTGTGGGGTGCTCCGCACCCCACACACCCCTATTTTTCGGACTTTCCTCTCGCAAGTGCGTAACTCCTAAGATTGATTACCGGTTCAGTAGGAGGATGTGATTGATGTCCAAGAACATCGCGCGGCTCGCATTATTTCTGTTTGTATTCTACATGCTGATTGCTTGTCAACCTGCCCCGTTGGATCATGTTTCCACGGCAGAATTACCGGTGGAGACTGAGAATTCCATCTCCGGCCTGGTGGTTGATGAGCACGGCCCTGTCCCCAGCGCGGTCGTGCGCGTCCAAACCACACAAAACAGCGCCATCACCGATGAAGAGGGCCGCTTCACCTTGAGTGGCCTGCAGCCCGGCGAAACCATCTTTGTCACTGCCTGGGACTCTGGCTATTACATTGTTGGGGTTGAGGCTGCGCCCGGCAATGAAGTTGAAATTCACCTCGAAGCCCACACAGCCGAAGATAATTCCGAATATGAGTGGCTGCCATCGACACACCATCCCGGCCAGGGCGAAAACCAGGGCTGCTCAGAATGTCACAGCGCTGTCGGAACAGATCTAACGATAACCTTGCCGGTTGACGAATGGCTGCTCGATGCTCATTCCCAATCCGCCACAAACCCGCGCTTCTTGACTATGTACCTGGGCCAGGATGTGGCCGGGGAGCAAAGCCCGCCCACGCGCTATGGCACCAGCCGCGACTATGGCACTTTCCCCTTGCGCCCTGATCCAGATCAACCCTACTACGGCCCCGGCTACAAACTCGACTTTCCCGAAACCGCCGGAAACTGCGCTGCCTGCCACACGCCCGCGGCTTCGATCAACAATCCCTACGGGGTTGACCCCACCACCGTAAGCGGCGTCCCCGCTGAAGGCGTGCCCTGCGATTTCTGCCATAAGATTTGGGATGTCAGCCTCGATGATGACGGCATCCCGTATCCCAACATGCCCGGCGTGCTCTCCTTTGATTTCCGCCGCCCGCCTGAGGATCACCAATTCTTCGCCGGGCCGCTCGATGATGTCGCTCCCGGTGAAGATACCTTCTCGCCCCTGCAAGCCCAGAGCCAGATCTGCGCCCCCTGTCATTTTGGTGTTTTCTGGGACACCCTCATCTATAATTCCTTTGGGGAATGGTTAGAAAGTGCTTACGGTAATCCTGAAACCGGCCAAACCTGCCAGGATTGTCATATGCCCCCGTTGGGCTATTCTCAGTTTGCCCGCACCGATCAGGGCGGATTGCAGCGCGCCTCTGAAACGATCTTTAGCCACAATATGACAGTCTCCGAAGAATTGTTACAAAATGCCGTCACGATGACCGTGGCGACGGAATTGACGGATGACCTGTTGACCGTCAGCGTGACCATCACCAACGACCAGACCGGCCATCACGTTCCCACGGACAGCCCGCTGCGGCAGGTGATCCTGCTGGTGGATGTGACCGACTCCGAGGGGAATCCGTTGCCCCAGGTGGACGGCCCAACCGTCCCCCTTTGGGGTGGGGTGTTGAACGATGAATTTGGAACCGATCGATATGTAGCCGGTCGGCCTGGGACGGCGTATGCAAAGATATTACAAGAGATGTGGACGGAAATTTCGCCCACCGGCGCGTATTGGAACCCTACGCGTGTCATCAGCGACAACCGCATCCCGGCCTTAGGCAGCGATACGACTATCTACGCGTTTGACCTTCCAGAAAATGGCGAAATCATCGTAAATGCGAAACTGCTCTTCCGCCGCGCTTTCATCGAGCTGATGGATCAAAAGGGCTGGGATGTGCCGGATATTCTGATGGAAGAGCAAATCTCATTGGTAGATGTGCCTTAGTATGGTTTGCATCTGGTCTAAATTAACCTGATAACACCTAATCGTATCGCAAACAAGCCGCGTAAAGCGCCTCGAGGGCATCTCGATCTTCTCCAAAGGGGCAATGCTCTGCGCGTAAATGCGAGAAATATCTTCCGCTGTACTTCCCCCCTTTGGGATCTGTTGCCAGCCAAACGGGGGTCGCTGCGCCTTGTTCGGGCGTTTCGCTGCCTCCAAAGCCGAGGTCATTGCTCAGGGTGGAATTTACGTCTCCAGGATGGCAGCTATTCACCGAGATTCCATCCGCTTGAAGCCGTTCGGCAAAAGCAACCGTCAGCATGCGGTTGGCCTGCTTGGATTGGCGGTAGGCCGTGCCGTTGCGGTATGGGCGGCGCTTGAATTCGAGATCGTCGATGTCCAGGTCGCCGGCCCAATAACTGGCAACATTGATAATCCGCGCCGGCGCGCCGGTTTTTAGATGCGGTGCGAAGGCCTGGGTCATCCAAAAATAGCTCAACACATTGACGGCGAACTGCATCTCGATGCCTTCGGGAGTCTCTTGGCGGGTGCGTGGGCTGATCGCAGCGTTGTTGACCAAAACATGCAGCGCGCCCTGCCATTTTTCGGCCAGGTCGTTAATTTCGGCTTTGCGGGAGAGGTCGGCCAGCAGATAGTCTACCCCCTGATTGCCGGTGGCTTCGACAACCCGGTGTACCACTTGCTGAACCTTGCTTTCATTACGGGCGACTAGCACGACCTCGTACTGAGGCTGCATGGCAAGGCCTTTGACAATGGCCTCGCCAATTGCGCCGGTGGCTCCGGTCACAATTGCGCGGATATTAGTTGCCGACATTGTTTGCCTCCGTTGCGTTCTGTTGTATGGAGAGCAGGGTCAAACCGGTGAAGATCAGCCCGATGCCAAGCCCGGCACGGGCGTTAAACTGTTCTCCAAGGATGAAGATTCCCAATAAGCTGGCCGTAAGCGGTTCGGCTAAGGTAAGCGTGGTGGCTTTGGCAACCGGTACGCGCTGCAGCCCGTAACCAAAAAGCAGATAGGCAGCCGCAGTCGCCAGCAACCCCAGATGTAGCGCCGTAATCCAGCCGCGCATTTCTATCAGCCAGGATAAGTTTTGTGTGAAAAGGAAGGGTGAGAGCAGCGCAGCACCCACGCCAAAGACAACCGCCATGGCCGCTTCGGGTTGGATGCGTTCGAGTAAGGTCTTGTTGGTTACGGCAAAGGTGGCATACGCTAGGCCAGATAGCAGCGCAAAAGCAACCCCAATGAGATCAATACTCAATTGCTCATCTGGAGCCACCAGGATAATCCCTCCGCTGACGGCCAGTGCAGTAGCCACCCCCCATTTCCATCCGGGGCGCTCTTTGCGTACCAGCCAGCCCAGCAATCCGGCCATTACTGGCGCGCTGCCAATCGTCACAATAGTCCCCGCGGCCACGCCGGTTCTGGCAACCCCGATGAAGAAAAACAGATTATAGGCTGCCATGCTTACGCCGGAGAATAGTGTAGCCGTAAGCGGCCAGGCATTGTCGCTAAATGTATGGCCTTGCCAACGCGCGTAGACGAATAATGTCAGCCCGCCCAGGGCCAGCCGTACCGCCCCAATGGAAATGGGCGTTGCATTTTGTGGGGCAAAAGCCTGGCTGGTGCCGGTGGTGCCCCACAATATTGCGGCTGAGATGACCCAAATTTCACCGGGCAATCTTTTCATTGTTCGTTGTATGCTACTGGGTTTGTTGGAATGGCTAACTGATGCAGCGGCAGCAACATTCCGGCGATGAGCAAATAGATTTTGTCAGCAGAGGCGGCCACTTTGCGGTTTGCCCAGCCAAGCAGGTCGCGGTAAACACGCCCCAGAGGGTAGGGCGGAACCAGCCCCATGCCGACCTCATTGGTAACAATGATCCAATCAGCAGGGCTGGCCTCGATGGCAGCGAGCAGGGTTTCAATTTCGCTGTCTACAATGGCTGCGGCACGAGTTTCATCGGGTTCAAAGTCTTCGTCCGTTGCCGTCATCACCAGATTGCTGACCAGCATCGTCAGGCAGTCAAGCAAAATAACATTTGTTTCGGGCGCTCTTTCTTGGAGCGCATCGGCAACCCCCTGCGGAATTTCTAGCGTGTGCCAGCTTTCGGGCCGCTGTTGGCGATGCTTCTCAATGCGGTCGGCCATTTCGGGATCAAGGGCTTGCGCGGTGGCAATATAGAGTACATCCCCGCCATGCGCCGCGGCCATTTTCTCGGCATAGGTCGATTTGCCGCTACGCGCCCCGCCGATGAGTAATGTTAGTTTGCCCATAAAATTTCAATGATGAATGATGAGTGCAGAATGCAGAATTTAAAATTGTACATTCATCATTTTGCATTCTGCAATAATTGTTCAATATACGCCATATCCAAAACAGATTCTACCGTGTCGGTGAGATAGGTCAATGAGGCGGCAAAGGGGTCGCTCGGAGGGGTAGAGCCGGCAGGCGGGTTCCACCCCAGGCTGGTCAGCCAGGCCCGGCGCAGGTTCTCGTTCCCGAACAGCCCGTGGATGTAGCAGCCCCACAAGCGGCCATCAGCGCTCACTGCGCCATCGCTGACTTCGACCACCTGCTCGTTGCGTTGTGTCACCGCTAGCCAGTGGCTCTCGCCGGTGGTGCGCCCCATATGAATTTCGTAGCCTTCGATTTCCTGGCCCCGAATTGCGCATAGCCAAGAAGGTGGCGCGGTTTTGGCAATTTTAGCGCGGGCGCGGTAGGTCGCTTTCTCTCCAGTGAAGGTGGTTTCGATGGGTAACAGGCCCAGCCCGGCGCTGTGCCGCTGGCGCGATTCAATTTGCGCTGGATCGTGGATGGCGCGGCCCAGCATCTGGTAGCCGCCGCAAATGCCCACCACCGCGCCGCCGCCTTCGGTATAGGTCTGGATAGCTTCGGCTAGGCCGCGGGCGCGCAGCCAATCCAAATCGCCAACCGTGCTTTTGGTGCCGGGGATGATGACCGCGTCTGGCTGGCCGAATTGGTCGAGCGAATGCACATAGCGCAGGCGCACGCCCGGTTCTGCGAGCAAGGGATCGAAGTCGTCGAAGTTGGCGATGCGCGGCAGGTGGATCACAGCGATGTCTATCCCTGCCTCGCCACGCGCCGGCACCGGGGTCAGGTTCTCCAGGGCCACGGCATCCTCTTCGGGGATATGCAAATTGTGAAGATAGGGCACCACCCCCACGACAGGTATGTTGCTCCGCTCTTCAATCATTTGAATGCCATCTTCGAACAAGGTCATATCCCCTCGGAATTTATTGACAATAAATCCCTGGAGTAATTCCTGCTCCTCCGGCGGCAGTAGCCAGTAGGTTCCCAGTAACTGAGCGAAAATCCCGCCGCGGTCAATATCGCCGACCAGCAGCACGGGTGCGCGCGCGTAGAGCGCCACCGCCATGTTGACGAGATCGCCGGGTTTGAGATTGAGTTCGGCAGGACTGCCCGCACCTTCGACAATGATGAGTTCATATTCAGCGCGCAAGCGGTCGAGTGCCCCGCTGACTTGTTGCCAGAGATATTCTTTGTTGGGGTAATAATCCCGAGCGTCAAGCGTTTGCCACGGGCGTCCATTGACCACGATCTGAGAGCGCGCATCCGCCTCGGGCTTGATCAGGATGGGGTTCATATCGACATGCGGTTCCAGCCCGGCGGCGGCGGCTTGCACAGCCTGAGCGCGCCCAATCTCACTCCCGTCGGGGCACACGGCGGCGTTGTTAGACATATTCTGGGCTTTGAAGGGCGTTACTTTGACCCCGCGGCGAGCGTAGCTGTGACACAGGGCAGTGACGAGTAAACTCTTTCCGGCGGAGGAGGATGTGCCGAGGAGGGTGAGAACTTTTGCAGGCATGGTTTTCCATTGTAGGCTACAAGTTGGCAAGTTAGAAAGTACTCATGTCCAACCTGCCGACTTGCAAACTCTTAATCCAAATGGCAAGCATCATTAAATAAGTTAATGATCGCGCCTTCAGGATACACGGCGATTTTGGTGATAGAGCAATGCGAGAGCTGAAATTGCCAGAATTTGTTTATTGGCAGACCAAGCAGGTGGCGGATGAGCATTTGCAGCGAGCCGCCGTGAGCGACAAGCAAGATAGCCTCTTCATCGGAGTGTTTGTGTGCAATTTCTTCGTAGGCTGCGGCGACGCGTTCGGCTATGGTGTGCAGGGTTTCGCCCCCCGGCGGGGTAAAAGCGCCGACATCTTCCATCCAGGCTTTTATTTTTTCGGGGTCGCGGGTTTGCAGTTCTTCGAAGGTGCAGCCTTCCCATTCGCCAAAATTGCCCTCGCGCAAGCCGGGTACGGCGATCAGCGGGCAGGTATGGTGCGCAGCGATTGCCTGGGCGGTATCCCAGGCCCGGCTCAAATCGCTGGCATAGATGGCATCGAAGGTTTCTATGGCCGCCAATCGTTGAGCCAGAAGAGTGGCTTGCTCTCGCCCGCGCCCATTGAGCGGGACATCGCTTTGTCCTTGAAAGCGGTGGGCTACATTCCAGTCGGTCTCGCCGTGGCGGGTGAGGATCAATTGCGTCATTGAAAGATAACCATAGAGTACGCGAGCGCGCAGAGATTTTTAACGGATAACTCCGCGTTTTTGGCGCACAGTGTGGTAAATGCTAGCTTGATTGCAACTCGGCTAACTTCTGGCGCACTTTGTCGGCGTGCCGGGTTGCGCCGTTTTTGGTCTTCGAGCGCACACGCACATTGCGCCATTTGGCGGCAATTTCGCCATCAGGGGAGATGATGAACGTCGAGCGGATGGTGCCTTCGTATTCCTTGCCGTAATTTTTCTTCAATCCCCAGGCTCCATAAGCGCGATGGGTTGTTTTTTCCGGATCGCTGAGCAGGCTGAGGCCAAGATCATATTTGCCGATGAATGTCCGGTGCGATTCGGCATCATCCACACTGACACCGATTACAACCGCATCCAGACTGGCGAAATCGTCCAGGGCGTCGCTGAAGTCGCAGGCTTCTTTGGTGCAGCCAGGGGTATCGTCTTTGGGGTAAAAATACAGCACCAGCCATCCTCCGGCGAAATCGCTCAGAGAAACAGTTTGACCGTCTTGATTGGGCAGTGAAAACAGGGGGGCTTTATCGCCAATTTCAACCATTGCTACCTCACGAGTTTGATAGTTGTGATAATTCAGGTGAATGAATGCGAACCTCCCGTTGAGCGTAGGGGATTTCGATATTATGAGCGTCAAAAACATCCCAGAGTTGATAACGGATATCACTCTTGATTAGACCCGCACGCCTGGGCTGCACGATCCAAACCCGGAGGGTGAATTTAAATCCTCTTTCTTCGAAGTCACTGAGGATTCCCTAATACATCTGGGTGTTTGGCCGCTTCCAACATGAGTTCTTGAATCTTGTGAGGATTCTCAGAATAACTGGTAACGATGGAAATCGGAATACTGATTTTAGGATCTCCATGCGAATAATTCGTTACAACATTGCTGAGTACCCGGCCATTGGGAACAACTAATCGGATATTCTCCACAGTGCGGATTTGCATGCTGCGAATGCCTATATCTTCTACAGTACCAATTTCATTGTCGACTTCAATTACATCACCAGGGGAAATCGTTTGCTCGAAGAGCAGTATAAAGCCGCTGATGAAATTGTTGATTAATTCCTGAAGGCCAAACCCAATACCAACGGATAATCCTCCCAAGATCAGGGTTAGCGTAGTCAGGTTGACGCCAATGGTGCTGATGGACATCAGAGTGCCAACCAATAGCAGCGCGTAGGCTGTCAGTGTAGAAATGGCATGATTGAGGGCGGGTTCTATTTTTGTGCGGGGCAGAATCGAATCTCTTAGGAGAGTGCGCAGATTTCGACTTAAAATAATGGTCAAATACAAGATCACCAGCCCTGAAAGCAAGGACCGCAGCGTGATAAGAATATCTTCAGAGATATACAGACTCAGATTCAAAAGGTCATCCAGAACGCCCAGGGCATGCAAAACGACATTTAGGAAGAATAATGGGCGAAGAACCTGGTTTCCCCAAATCTTGGCCTGTGCTGGTTTAAATCGCAGGTTGATAATTGTGTACAGTAACCGGTATAGCAACCACAGAGAAAAGATAGGGACAGTCCACATCAGGAATTCATGTTCCCATTCAAGATTTTGAAAGGCGCCAATGGCGATGTTGCCGGTGATCCATGCGGATAGCGGCATTATAATGTTGTTGAAGATCGGGAAAATATCTAACAGCCAGAGAAAATCCTGAATGAGCTGCCACTCTCGGACCCATGTGTGAATTTTGTCAAGCTGGCGCTTGACAAACCTTACGATGACTCTGCTGAGTACGAATATCAGGATAACCCCGCCAACCTGGCGGAATATTTCAATGGATAGCAAACTGATGAGCCAAGAGGGAAATTGTGAAGAGAAATTGTCCATAATCCACCTTCTTTCGACGATCAGGCTTGAGTTTATTCGGATGCACGCTTTTGCGATAGGGCAAGCCTGAAATACAAATAAAACACTTCTAAAATTTATCACATTGGCTTATTTTATCTAGATTACCATAGTTTTTTGCGCGATAGTGGATTTGAGACAAATGTGGGGCGGTTCTTACAGACCCCTATGGGATGGAGACTACGAAAGAAACAACACAAGGGCTAATTCGATAAGTTCATTGATCGCGCCATAAATATCCCCCGTCAAACCGGGGATGCGGGCTAAAACGAAGGCGGACACCCCCCAAAGGAGCAAGAGTGTGCCCCCGATGGCGGCCATGCCGACCCAGCCCGCGCAGAACCAGGCCGTGATGAGGGCGGTCAGTGTGGCGAGGGCGATCTGCCTCCAGGTGATATGCGCCTTGACCGCGCTGCCCAACCCTTCGGGGCGGGCGTAGGGGAAGGCAAAAACGGCCAGGGCCATTCCCCAGCGAGATAGCGCGGGAACCAGGATCAATGCCGGGGCCGATTGGGAGTATCCGCTCAGGGCGGCGAATTTCACCAAGAGTAAGATCACGCCCGCGCCGAGTCCGAAGGCGCCCACGCGCTCATCTTGCATGATCTCCATGCGCTTTTCAGATGTCCATCCACCGAATACTCCGTCAAAGGCATCTAGCAATCCATCGAAATGTAATGCGCCGGTCAGAAGTACCCACAAGGCTATCAGCAGGGCGGCGCGCAATAGATCGGTGGTGATGAGGCTCAGGCCGTAATTGGTTCCAAAGAGAATGCCCCCGATCAGCACGCCCACCAGCGGGTAAAAACCAGCCGCCTGCCCAAGCTCTTTTTTGGTGAAGGCGCGCTTCACCAGCGGTGGGCTGAGGGTGAGGAATTGCAGAGCAGCGAAGAAGGGGGTCATATTGTTTTAAACCTTCCAGGTTTTCAAAACCTGGAAGGTCTTTCAGGTTTTATTCTTTATCCGAAACGCCAGCTTCTGAGAAGGTTGCCATTTCATCCAGTATCTTACAGGCAGCTTCCACCAGGGAGATGGCTAAGGCCGCGCCGGTGCCTTCGCCCAGGCGCAGGCCGAGATTGAGCAGCGGTTCAAGTTCCAGCCATTCTAACATGATCTGGTGACCGAGTTCTCGCGAGCGGTGCGCGGCGATCAGATAGTCACGCACGCCGGGAGCCAGGCTGACGGCGATCATGGCCGCGGCGGTGGAGATGAAGCCATCAATCACCACCGGTTTGCGATGCGCGGCGGCGGCTAAGATGGCCCCGGCCAGTCCGCCGATTTCGAAGCCGCCGACTTTGGCAAGAATGTCCAACCCATCTTTTGCGTTGGGTTGGTTGACAGCGAGCGCTTTTTGAATGGCAGCAATTTTACGCTGCAAACCGTCATCGTCCACGCCGGTGCCGCGCCCGGCAATCTCTTTGACGGAGCGCCCGGTGATGACCGCAGCGATGGCCGCTGAAGGGGTGGTGTTGCCGATGCCCATATCGCCGGTTGCCAGGATGTCGAGGCCCTTTTCGAGTTCGGCTGTCACCACGGCAGCCCCGGCCTCGATGGCCTGAATAGCCTGCTCGCGGCTCATGGCTGGGCCTGTGGCGAAATTCTGCGTGCCTGGGCCAATTTTTTTGCTTACCACGGCGGGATGATCGAGTTTGCTGGCAACGCCCATATCTACAATGACTACCCGTGCTCCGACGTGCTTTGCCAATACGTTAATGGCCGCGCCGCCGAAAACGAAGTTCATCACCATTTGGGGGGTGACTTCGGAAGGGTAGGCGCTAACCCCCTCGGCGACTACGCCATGATCGCCCGCCATGGTGGTAACAACCTTGTGGGTGATCCTCGGGCGTGTTTCGCCGGTGATACCGGCAATTTTGATGGAAATTGTTTCAAGCTGACCGAGGCTGCCGCGCGGCTTGGTCAGGTCGTCTTGCCGGTTGCGGGCGGCTTGCATGGCCGCTTCGTCAAGGGGCTGGATTGTTGAAATCAAGTTTTGAAGTGACATTATGTTTTTCCGTTGAGTGATTAGTGTGGCAGGAGTGGACCACAGACGGCAGATGACTAACCGTGGTCTGTGGTCCATCAATTGCGGTCGATTAAAATTCGATGCCGCGCTGGCCCTTGATGCCCTGATCAAAGGGGTGCTTGACTTTTTTCATCTCGGTGACTAGATCGGCGTATTTGATGAGTGCCTGGGGGGCGTGCCGCCCGGTGATGACAAGATGCGTGTGCGGAGGTTTGTTGTTTTTTAGCCAGGCGATAATGTCTTGGACGGCTAGCCATTTAAAATGCAATGGGTAGGTAAACTCATCCAGTACAATCAGGTCGTATCCGCCGGATGCGATTTTTGCTTGGGCGATCTCCCAACCGTGCAGCGCTTTTGCAATACTCTCGTCGAGGTTGCTGGATTTCCAGGTAAAACCATCACCCAGCTTATGCCATTCGATGCCCAGCGCTTCGGCGCTTTTGAATTCACCCCAGCGACCGGTTTCGGCTTTGACAAATTGAATCATGCAGACACGTAATCCTTGTCCGTGGGCGCGCATCATCAGCCCCAGGGCAGCGGTGGTTTTTCCTTTGCCTTCACCCGTGTTAACGATAACAAGGCCTTTTTTTGATTTGCTCATAGTTGAGAATAGGGGTGACTGAGAGTATGAGTGAGGGACTCTCAGTCACCGATCAGGAGGATAGACGAATTACTCGAATATGTCGGGATGCAGGAACTGAGCCAGGGTTTCCAGTCCATCTACCAGGCGGGGCCCAGGCCGGCTGACGAGATTATCATCAAAGATGAAGACCTGTTCGTTTTGCACGGCTGACAAACCTTCCCAGCCGGCGCGGGCGGCAACCGCTTCGGGCGTGACACCGCCAAAGTAGGCATCACCCAGTAAGATGAGATCAGGGTCTTGGGCGATTAACTCTTCGAGATTGATTTGCGCCCAGGCGCCCTCGAGGATGCTGCCAATATTGACACCGCCGGCCATCGTGATAAGGGTGTCGATGAATGTGCCGGGGCCTGATGTCCAGGGGGCGTTAGGATCGGTAGCATCTAGTTCGTAGAAGATTGAGGGGCTTTCTTCAACACCGGCAACTTTCTCTGTGATGGCTGCTACGCGGGCGATCAGACCTTCGATGAGCGTTTCGGTTTCGGCTTCGTGTCCTGTGATCGCGGCGACGGTGCGCAGGTTTTCATACATCCCTGGCAAATCAGTCGGGTTTGCGAGAGCGTAGACGGTCAGCCCGAGGTCTTCCAGGGTTTGGATCTGTTCTGGAGCGGTCAGGCCCGCAGCGAGTACCAGATCGGCATCTAGCGTTAAGATGGTTTCGGTATCAATCTCACCCCATCCGCCGCCGATGTCGGTTATTTCCAGGGCTGCTTCGGGGTAGTCTGAGAACATATCGCGTGCCACAACCTGATCTCCCGCACCAACGGCAAAGAGAATCTCGGTATTTGATGGAGCCAGGGAAATGATGCGCTCAACGGGGAGATGGATAGTGACGGTGCGCCCGTGCCCATCAACCAGTTCGAGATTTTCGAGAGCGGCCTCAACTTCGGTGACAGGCTCCTCGGCTATTGTCTCTTCCGCTGAGTCTGCTTGATCGACAGCAGCTTCTTCGGTGGGGACTTCGAGAACAGGTGTTTCAACCTCGGGTTCAGGTTGGGGTGCGCACGCGCCCAATATCAAGGTGAGTGCGAAAATAAGAAGAATAGGGATATTTTTTCGTGCCATATGGGTTCTCTCCTTAAGTAGATGGCGGCATAGAATCAAAAAACCCTGTCACAAGGACAGGGGCGGGGATTGGTAGCTGAATTAGAAAATGGCTGGATGCATTCCCACCTCCCTTTCCTCGAGGTTGTGGAAATCACGAAAGAGGCGGGCGGCCTGGCTTTGATAGTCGAATAGTCATTTCGTCGGAGTGTCGGATCGTCGCTTAGATAAGGACGATCCGACCAACGAACAAACTGCTGAACAGACTATCATTACAGTTGCGGGACAGCGCCGGACTAGTTACATGAAACATGCAAACGCACCGGCTTCGCCTTTAAACCTTCCCATCCGGGGGGTGGCGGGTACCTCAGTCGGATTATAAAATTGATAATGTGCTGACTCGTACGATGTAAACGATTTTATCATATTTCGTATGATCGCCTAGTTATCTTGTGTAGGAGTTTTTCCTGATAAATGTCAGGGTTTTTGCACATGCGCGCCCGGTCGAGAGGTTTCAATACCGCAAACGGATAAAAATGACGCTCATCTTTATGATGAGCGTCATATGGGTGTAACTTGATGTTTTTTTCGCTTCTATCCCTCGGTGCCATTGCTTGGCCCAGAATTTCCGGGACGACCACCTTCGGGTTTGCCATGCCCATCTCGACCGCCAGGACGGTTGCTAAAATCTTCCTCTTGGAATTGATCGGCTTGCTCCTGGGTAATAACGCCATCGGCGACGGCCTGCTGGTAGGCGGCTTCCTGGGCGCTTTCCATTGCAGCCTGGAAGTCCTCTTGTGCAATACCCAACTCGTCGATCAGGTCGGGAATGCGCGTTCCACCATCGAGAGCAGCCTGAAGTTCTTCATTGCTAATCCCTAAAGCCTGGGCGAGAATCGCATCGCGTTCGATGTAGTCTTTCAGCGCCTGGCGAGCGACGAAGAGATCGTATTCTTCTTGGGTGATATTGCCATCGGCCAGCGCCTGATCGAGGGCGGCTGTTTGTGCAGCATCGCGGGCGGCTTCCAGCGTTTCTGGGCTGATACCCAGCGCTTCGGCCAACAGGGCATCGAAATCGCTGCCGCGTCCAGCATCGCCAGATGCGCGAACTTCTTCGACAGCAGCCTGGAGTTCATCGCTGCTGATTCCCAGGGCCTCGGCCAGGTAGGTATTATCACCGAATTCTTTACCAGATGGGCCGCGGTTGCCAGGGCCGCCGGGGTTTTCGAAATCGATGGGGGCGAAGGCCATCACACCCAATGAGAGGATGGCTAACGAGCCGACGAACAGTACAGATAACCATTTTTTCTTGAACATCGTTTGACTCCTTTGTTTCGTGACAAATTTGATTAAATTTTTATCGGACATGTCTTGCTTGTTGGATCCGAGCAAAGGATAGCAAAGAGATGTTCAAAACTTGTTTAGATGGCGTGAACGATTTGTGGATTCCTTTCCGCAGCCCAGGCGTGCCTTTCTTGGAATGTGGTTATCCTGATTCGCAAGTACCCCACGGCTTTCTTAAATTTGTGCTATACCAGAAATTTACCGCAGAGAACGCCGGGTTCGCTGAGTTTTTTAAATTTTTCTCTGCGTTCTTTGCGCTCTCAGCGGTAAAAGCGCTTTTCGTTTCGACTTTAAGAAAGCCCTGGCAAGTACCCAAGTACGTTTTGTGATGCGATTGAGAATGTGATATATTAAATGTTGTCATTTGTTCCGGGTAGATTTTAAAGGAGTGGCAGCGATGACGGCGGAAGGCAGCGGTTTTGTATTAAAGGTTTCTTATGATGGGGGAGAGACTAACTATCTCCTCAGACATGGAAAAGCGATCATAGGAAGAGCGCCAGCTTGTGATGTGATGCTGGTTGATGAGGCCATCTCTCGGCGACATTTTCAGATCGAGATTGACCAAAGCGGCCCTTCGGTGATGGATCTGGGTTCGGCAAATGGAACCCTACTCAATGAGATTATTTTGCCGCCACGCAAACGAATGCCGCTATTGCCAGAGCAGATTCTTCAACTTGGCGGATTCAAGGTATCTGTATCTCCTTATCAAGAAGGAGAGAAGGTAGAAACGGAAAAGATCGTTCTCCAGTTGGATGCTTCGCTGCCCTTGGCAACCGGCGAAAATTTCGCTCTCGATCAAACCATGGTGGGCACCTTTGGCATGGGCATCCCTAAACCTCCGCCTAACTTTTTCCTGGTTTTCAGCGATGCCGAGGATTCCTGGCAGAATATTCAACTCTATGACGGGGAATACACCATCGGACGTGAGCCGGGTTGTGATATCCAGATAAAAACCATGGGGGTTTCCAGAAAGCACGCCCAAATTAAGGTCGAAGGCAGCAGCTTTTGGATTACCGATCTGAATTCCAGTAATGGCGTGCTGCTCAACGGGGAGAAAATCGAGCCGGGCAGGCCTCACCCGGTCGAACCGGAGAATATCTTCGTAGTTTCTAAGCAGCCCTTCCTGGTTTCGAGAGAAGGCCAACCCGATCAACACGCCAAAGCTGAATTGTCCGGGTTTGCAACCCAGGTTGTTTCCGAGGGCGTCTTGGATATGTATCAGAGCCTTTCCCGCCCGGTGATGACTCAAGCCTCCATGGTGACCGACATGCGGTTCCTGGATTTAAGCGGCCAGGATCGTATTTCTATCGGGCGCGCCGCGGATAATGCCGTCCAATTCGATCACCCTTCGGTCAGCCGCTACCACGCCGTCATTGAGCGCTTGGGCAAGCGCTTTCGCGTCAATGACCTTCAGAGCGCCAACGGAGTTTATGTCAACGGCAGGATCATTAAGGGAGAGGCCTTTCTCAAAGAGGGTGATGTTGTCAAGGTTGGTCCGTTCGATTTTGTGTTCACCGGGTTGGGGATTCAGGTAGATGTAGTTGAGGGCTACACCATTGACGCTCACGATATCAATAAATGGGTGACGAAAGAAATTAACCTGTTGAAGAATATCAGCCTCGGCATTGGGGCGAATGAGTTTGTAGCAGTAGTGGGTATGAGCGGGGCGGGAAAAACGACTTTCATGGATACGCTCAACGGCTACCGTCCCGCCACTCATGGCCAGGTTTTCGTCAGCGGGATCAATTTGTACGAAAACTACGCGATGTTCCGCGACGATATCGGCTATGTGCCGCAGCGTGACATTGTACACATGGAACTAACCCCCTGGATGGCGCTGGATTATGCCGGAAAACTGCGCTTCCCCCCGGATACTTCCCGCAAGGAGCGCGAAGCCGCTGTCGAGCAAACCTTGAAGGATTTGGGTTTGTGGGAGCGTAAGGATGTGGTTATTTCACGACTATCAGGTGGGCAGTTGAAGCGCGTCTCGATCGGCGTGGAACTGCTGACGCGGCCGCGCCTGCTCTTCCTCGATGAGCCGACCAGCGGCCTGGACCCCGGCACAGAGTTCGAGATGATGAAATTGATGCGCAAGCTGGCCGACCAGGGCCGCACCGTGATGGTGGTCACCCATACGACCAAGAACGTGGTGTTGTGCGATAAGGTCGTTATCTTAGGCACAGGCGGTTACCTGGTATTCTATGGCGCTCCAGAAGACGCGCTGGCCTATTTCGATGGCTACCGCACAGCGCGCGAAAAACTCGAACGCGAGATGGAGTTCGATGAAATCTACCGCCTGTTGGAAGATGCCTCGCGCGGCACACCGGCAGAATGGGCCAAGCGTTTCAGCGCCAGCATCTATGGAGAGAAAGGCAAGGCCGCCGATGCGCCGGTCGATTCGCCCGGCGGATTGAGCCTGGCACAGCTTGCTGCCGCGGCGGCGCCCTCGGCGAAGCAGGCTAAGAAAATCTCCTCGCTCAAACAGCTCGCCATTCTCTCGGCGCGCAATCTCAAAATCTTATTCCAGGATAAGGTATCTCTGGCGCTGATGCTCGCCCTGGCCCCGATTTTAGGTTTTATGAATGTCATTTGGGGGCGGACGATCTATGACCCTGTGGACGGCAAAATCAATAACGTCATGGGGTTGTGGTTTATGTCGGCAATTGTGGCGCTGCTGGTGGGGGCAATGAGCAGTGTGCGCGAAATCGTCAAGGAAGCCGATATTTATAAACGGGAACGGGCTGTGGGGTTGAAGATCTTCCCCTATGTCTTTTCCAAATTATGGCTGGGGATCATCATGGCGCTCTATCAAGGCGGGGTTATTATCCTGATCGCCCTGCTTCTGGTCGAAGTTCCCGTTCCGGGAAAGCAGGCCTATATCGAATTCTTTATCGCTATTTTCCTGGGCGTGTTGACCGGTTATCTGATCGGGCTGTTGATCTCGGCAGCTGTTCCAAACCAAAACTCAGCGTTAATCGCTTTGATTGCCGTAGTGGTTCCGCAGCTGCTCTTTGGGGGGATGTTCGTCCCCCTGAGCGAAATTCCCGGCGGCAAGCAGATCAGTTATGCTGTCTTTTCCCGTTGGACGTTCGAATCCTTTGTGGTTTCTACAGGAATGGGGGATACGCTGGCCAGTGACCAGTGTTGGAAGCTCGCTGCCGATGAGCGCAGCGCCCTGACTGAAGAGGAGAAAAACAATCCCGCTTGCCCCTGTATGGGCACGTACTTATTCGATCAATGCCGGGGGATGCCCGGCCTGTTGAGCGGCGAGTATTACGATGATGTCGCCAAGCGCGCCCTGGGGCAGGTAGAGCCGGCCAAACCATCCGAGCCAACTGAAATCCCCACTCCGACCTCGATGCCGACTCCGACGCAATTGGCCTCGCCCACGCCCTACGCCTCACCCACACCGTACCCGTCCCCCACCCCCCTGCCGACCCCGATATTGCTCTACGAATTGGACGAATACCGCGATGACAGCCTGGAACAAAGCGAAGCCTATTTTGGTGAACGCTCCGATCAAATGAGCGCTTACTACGATCAGCGCTCTGAGCAGATGAGTGATTATTTCGACCGCGTGCAGGATCAATTCGCCGAGTACTCCGATGAACAGCAGGCCTCCATGGAGAGTTACCTCGATCAGCGTCAGTCCCAGGCCGAAGATTATTCTTCCGCCCTGGATACCTATGGCAACGATCTGGCCGATTGGCAGCGCAACCGCCAGAAGGCGGTCAGCGCGGCAGAGAATGTCATCAAGAATATCGTCGATCGTTTCGGTCACGTATTCGAAGGGACTGTTGAAGACCGCTGGGTCGTCTTGGGCGTGCAATCCCTGATCATGTTTGGGTTGATTCTGGTCTTCCAGAAACGGAAGGATATCTTATAAATGATCATCTGTGGGCGGTGTGGCCGCCAAAACCCTGAGAGCCAGCAGTCCTGCGCTGTGTGCGGCGCGGATTTGCTGAAAGATGGCGAGACGATGCAGGAACTTGATCTCTATGGCCAGACGATGGTTGATGTGGAAGTGCCGCAATTGGAGGAGACAATCCCCGCCGCTCACCTGACATTGGAAAGCGGTAGATTTTCCGGGCGGGCCTATCGACTCGGCGCGAATCAGACCATCGGGCGAGAGAAATGCGAAATCATCCTGCGCGATCCCCAGGCTTCGCGCCAGCACGCCTCGGTCAATTATCTCGAAGGCCAGTTTTTGCTGATTGACCTGGGATCGGCCAACCACACGTTTGTCAATGACCAGATGATTCAAAAACCAACCCCATTGATGAATGGCGATGTAATAGGCATTGGTGATACCTCATTGAAATTTTCCATAAGTGACCCTGAAGGATAATCGTATGAGCCAGGAAGCGCGTGAAAAACGGGAACTTACAGAATTAATCGCCGGGGGTGGGAATCTTCCCCTGGAATTGATCCTAGACATTGCCCAGCAAGTTGGGGAATACCTGGAAGAGTTGCACCGTGGAGATGAGGTTCATGGGAACCTTAGCCCGGGGAGTATCGTGCTGACTTCGGATGGCGAGGTGCGCGTTTTGGATCCTCAGCCAGACGCTGAGGTTGTGGCGATTTACCAGGCCCCGGAAATTCGCGGCGAGGGGGATCCTACGAGGCAGGCCGATTTTTACGCCCTGGGCGCGTCACTCTACGAAGCGTTGACCGGCGAAGCGCCAGAATTATCAATCGATGACCCCTGGCCGGGCAACAAGCGTCCTGGTTTGCCGCCAGAACTAGATGAACTGGTCTTCAAATGCCTGCAAGCCGACCCGTCCAAGCGCGTCCAAAGCGCCGCGGAATTGCTCCATGGGATTCAGGGAGTGCGCCACGGGATGCAGGCCGGGGGTAAGGATACCATCCTGGGCGTGGAAGATGCCCTGGTTGGACATGCCTTGGGGGCTTATCAACTCGTCGAGCGTCTGGGGCAGGGCGGTATGGCAACGGTCTACAAGGCCTACGAACCGGCGTTGGACCGGTATGTCGCTATTAAGGTGCTGCCACAGTTCTTTGCCCGCGACCCTAATTTCATGCAGCGCTTCCGGCGTGAGGCAAAAGCCGCGGCCCAGTTGAATCACCCTAACATTGTGCCCACGTACAGCTTTGGCGAAGAAGGCGATATTACCTACATCGCCATGCAATACGTTGAGGGCGGCACGCTGAAACAAGCCCGAGGTCAGGTTTATGCGCCTGCTCAGGCGGTGCAAATTGCCGCGCCAATTGTGCGCGCCCTGGCATACGCCCATGGGCGCGGCATCGTGCACCGTGATATCAAACCCGCCAACGTGCTCATGTCTGAAGGCGATTGGCCTCTGTTGACCGATTTCGGTCTGGCAAAAATGGCTGAGGCCTCTACCCGACTCACCGGAACTGGTGTGGGTGTGGGCACACCGATGTATATGTCGCCCGAACAAGGCCAGGGGGTGGATGTCGATCACCGCACCGATGTCTATTCGATGGGCATTATGCTCTACGAGATGGTCACCGGGGATGTGCCCTTCCGGGCCGATACACCGATGGCGATCGTCATCAAGCATATGACCGCGCCCTTGCCGATGCCGCGCAGTGTCAATCCCGATATCCCCGAACCCCTGGAGCGCATCATTCTTAAGGCAACTGCTAAAAACCCGGATGACCGCTTCCAAAGTGCCGATGAAATGCTGGCAGCCCTGGAACGCGTTCAGCAACTATTGATGGCTGGCCCCGGCGCGGCTACGGTCATCCCCGGAGAGTTGGAAACCGCCGCGCCCAAAACCGCTAAACCTGGCGATCGGGGTGAGAAATCCCCCCTGGCCGGGAAGATCAAAAAAGCGGGCCTCATCTTCGGAAGCGTCGTTGGTGTGCTGCTGTTGGGGGTCATCCTGATGTGGGTTTTCAATATCTGCCCACCGTCAGGCCCGTGGCCGATCCCGCCCTGGTGCCCGGGCACGACATACAATCTCCCTGCATTTGGTGATGATAACGAAGCCACGCCCACATCGGTTGTCACCGACGGGTCGTTGGGTAATTTGCTGTTTGAGGACGATTTCGAGGGTGAAATCTCGGCGCGCTGGCAGTTTACCGCCTCCCAGTACCTTGTCCCCTGGGCAGCCGAGGAAGTGAATGGCCGAACCGTGATGCGCTCAACCCCGCCGACAAAAGCCGGAGAAATGAATTCGGCCGAGATACGCGACACAGGTTGGGAGAATTATGCGATCCAATTTGATTTCCGCTTCGACCAGCCGGATGCGTTTGGCGAGCACTATTTTTGGCTGCGCGGCCGTGTCACCGACTGTCCGCCGACTGTCCAGGCGCTCCAGGCATATTCAGTGCAGGTCACCTCAACCGGTACGCAAATATTGCGAATGGATTGTTCCACTGGAGCAGAAAGAACGGTAGGAACAAATGGCATTGGGTTGGAAATAAGCGACTGGCATAATTTACTGCTGGTATTCATTAACAGCAAGACACAAGTCTACATGGACGGGCAGCACATTATCGATTTTATTGACGAGGATCCCTTGAGTGGTGGAGATCTGTGGATTGAGACCATGGGGGAAATCTTGATTGATGATTTTAAAGTCTATGAGGTCATTCCTGGCGAGGGGGGAGTAATCGTGCCGGCAGCAGACCCTTTTGTGACCGAGTTGTGTGAATCCGGTGAAACGCTGCTGCTTTACGAAAACTTCAACGATCAGGAAACCTGGGGCTGGGACTTTTCGGATTCCAATGGCAATCCCACTGAACCGTGGGGCATTCGCGTTGATGAGGTCGGCAATCCAGTTCTCTCGGCTGGAGGCCATAGCTGGGCTGTTTACCCCGGAATCGACCAATCCGATATTTCATTTAGCTTGCGTTTCCGCAAAGGCTCGATGGGGTCTTCGCCCTTCCATATCAATATTGGCATGAGCGAAGGCAGTCGTTATTACTTCAGTCTTGAAGGGCTATGGAAAGATATAGGCTCTGAGAATTCACTCCTCGCACAACCGCTGAGCGACACCAATACGCACGATACGGATTGGCATGATTTGCGCATCGTCGTTGTCGATGGCTTTATTCAGACCTATATTGACGGTCAACTCTATCTGGAATATCAGGATGATGACCCTTTGCCCGCAGGGTATATTGGCATTGAAAATACGAATGATAATGTGTGGTATGACGATATTCTAATCTGCAGTGCCGGGGAAGAGTCTGCTCAATCGGTGGAGAATGTCTTCGCTGCTGTGCAATCGTATGAGGACGATTTTGAAGCAGGGTATGCCGAATTTTGGGATCCGGAAGACACCGGCAATTGGCAGGTCGGAACCTGGGAGATTGCCCCTGTCGATGGCACGAATGCCCTGCATGGCAGCGGTGAACTCTACTTTGCCGGAGGTGAAGCGATCCTTGAAGATTTTGATTTGTCACTTGATATCTACCTCGACGATGCCGTGGCCTGGCAATCAAAAATCCTTTTGTCGCTGATTTTCCCAATAAATGAGTGCGCATGGTACAACCTCGAATTAGATTTGAGGGGGGGCGGCCTCGACAAATCACCTTGTGAGACCGATACCTCGAACCAGGGATTCGAAATGACTGCCGCGTTGGAAACGGAAATGTGGCACGAGGTGCGGGTTTCTATGGCAGCGGATCAAATCAAGGTTTGGGTTGATGATGCGCAGGTGTTGGATGTGGCAGATGATCTCAGCCCAGATGATCTCAAGGGATTTTGGATCAGCATCGGCGATCATGGTGAGGGAGTTTACCTAGATAATTTCTCTCTGCAGATAGTAGAGCCGATTACGGCAGATCAACTCTTCCAGGATAGCGGGCAGCGGATTAGCAATCGTTATACGAGATCATTGGACGTTGAAGATGTCGATGGGGATGGTGATATAGATTTGTTGGCTGGAGTAAGTTGGGATGCGAGTTCAATTTGGCTGAATGACGGTGGCCGCTTTTCGCAAAGTTTTGTTGTACCGGAGTCGAATCAGACTACCGGAGCGGCTATGAGAGATTTCACCGGTGACGGATTGGCCGATTTCTTCCTCGCCAATTGGGAAAGTACTAGCCAGTTTTGGGTGGGTAAAGCAGATGGCAATTTCGAGTTGATTCAGGAATTGGAAACACAGAGTGATACCTATGGCGCGTGGTCGGTCGCGCCTGGCGATTTGGACGGTGACGGCGATAGCGATCTTTGGATTGCCGCGGGGGGCGTCAATCAGGTCTGGCTAAACGATGGTGGGGGTTTCGCATTAGATAGCGACCGGTATCGCGGCGGCGACAGCGTTGGCGTTGATCTGGGGGATCTGGACGGCGATGGCGATCTGGATGCTTTTGTTGCTAACTATGTCGGCGGCGCGAATTTTGTCTTCTTCAACAATGGCGATGGCACCTTTACGGATTCCGGTCAGGAATTAGGCAATACACCCAGTAATAGTGTTGCCCTCGGAGATCTGGACGGTGACGGCGATCTGGATGCCTTCGTTGTCACGCTCGAAAACCAGCCCAATGAAGTCTGGTTCAATAACGGATATGGCAGCTTCGTCGACAGCGGGCAGCGACTTGGCGCTCTCGCCAGCAATGCCGTAGCGCTCGGAGATCTGGACAACGACGGCGATCTCGATGCTTATGTCGTCAATGGCCTGCAAGATCAAGGTATCCCCCAGGCCAATACGATCTATTTCAATGATGGCGCCGGGAATTTCACCGCCCTGGAACACCGGGCGAATTTGACGATCAGTACCGATGTAATTCTGTACGACTTAGATGGTGATGACTGGCTAGATGTTATTGAAGCAACCTCGGAGACCATTTTGATATGGATGCATTCTGACGAGGTGTTATCAAGTAGACCGGGGATGAGCGGATCCCTGATACTCTAATATTTCGGTTAGAATTAG
>CAYFMI010000019.1:0-55878 GCA_964344175.1 uncultured Anaerolineales bacterium | reverse complement strand
AGAACTCATGGACCTTCTACCCTTTCAGCTCAAGGTAGCAACTTGGGTTAACTTACTCGAAAACGCAGTAAAATACACCCCGCCTGAAAGCCATATCACAGCGGGAGCTGCGCTAGTAGGCGAGGAAATGTGCTTCTGGGTTGAAGATACCGGGCCTGGCATCCCCGCCGAAAAGCGCTCTACGATCTTCGATAAATATACCCGTCTGCATGGAAAAGGCGGCCCAAAGGGTGTTGGTCTGGGGTTGGCTTATTGCCGTTTGGCCGTTGAAGGGCATGGCGGGCGCATATGGATTGATGAGGCCTCAGGTGGAGGCGCTCGCTTTGCCTTTACCCTACCAATCGTCGAAGATGAATTGGCCGCATCAAGTTCATTGCTTACAGAGTAATGTGAGTTCATCCTTCTTTGGTCCCTAAGGAGCATCTATGCAGGCTATTGCACAGAATATTTATCTTGAAAATTCCTACGCTGGAGTAACGCTTGGGGCGGTCACCCTGGCCGGTGGAACTTTGCTCATTGATACGCCCCTGCGGGCCGAAGACGCGCGCGCTTGGAAATCGGCGCTGCTCACCCAGAGTCGCGGCACCCATCGGCTGATCGTCATCTTAGACATTCACGCCGACCGCACGTTGGGATGCCGAGCCATTGACTATCCCATTATCGCCCACGAAGAAACTGCCGGAGCCTTTAAAGAACGCACAACCATCTTCAAGGGGCAAGATACCGGAGGTGGTGCATCCTGGGAACTTCACCCTGAGGTCAGTGGAACGCGCTGGCAGCGTCCCAATATCACATTTGACAAACAATTATCATTACATTGGGGCGGCCCCGAAATTCGCATCGAACATCACCCGGGGCCAACACCTGGGGCTGCTTGGGTTCATCTCCCCTCGGAAAAAATCGTATTTATCGGTGATACCGTAACACTCAATCAACCACCTTTTCTAGCCCGCGCCGACCTGGACGCCTGGCATGAATCGCTCAACTTACTTGCCTCGCGCCAATTTGCCGAATACACCATCATCTGCGGCCGCGGTGGCATTGTCACCGTTGACATGATTCGTGAGCAACGCAAGTTGCTCAAATCGATCAATGGGCGGGTAAGCACAATGGCAAGGCGCAAAAACAAACCCGAAGATACCGTTAAGATGGTTCCATCTCTAATGAAGAAATTCTCCTGCCCTGCAGATTTAGAAGAACACTACACACAGCGTTTACAGTACGGTCTCTATCATTATTTTGCTAACCAACATCTGAGAAGCACAAGCAAAGACGAATAGAAAATCAAAGACTGCTGCATTATCATGTGAGTACTTTGAAAAGGTGCCATGTATTACGCAAGATTGTGGGCGTGCATAAAACCACACACCCACCTTTTTTCATAATTCTAAGTACGAAAGCCGCCAACCTATGCCATCTTCTCCCTATCTCCCCGTATTGGTACGCACACGTGCCAGCATCCGCGAATCCATCCATTTCGGCGCAATCGCCGTTGTCGATTCATCGAACACTCTGGTGGCTTCATATGGCGATCCAAATACGATCACTTTCCTGCGTTCCACAGCAAAACCCTTGCAAGCTCTCCCCTTCATCGAACACGGTGGGCATTGCCATTGGGGGCTAACACAACAAGAGATCGCCATCCTCTGCGCTTCTCATGCCGGAACCAATGATCACGCAGAAACCGTGCATTCAATCCAGACCAAGATTCAGGTAAAAGAGAGCGACCTCCTATGCGGTTCGCACCCCCCCATGGATTCTGCAACAGCCTTCAGGCTGCGCGTACGAGGCGAAGAACCTACGCCTAACCGCCATAACTGTTCGGGAAAACACACCGGGATGCTGGCCTTTGCCCGGCTGCGAGATTTGCCAATTGCCGATTATATTAACCCCGAACATCCGATCCAAAATGAGATTCTCGAAACCTTTTGCGAAATGTGCGGAATTGACCTCGAGGCTGTTGCCCTGGGAACCGATGGCTGTTCTGCCCCCAACTTTGCCATTCCCTTGAGAAATACAGCCCTGGGGTTCGCCCGACTTTGTGATCCCATAACACTCGCAGGGCCGCGCGCCGATGCCTGCAAGACCATCACACAGGCAATGAGCGCCCACCCAGATATGGTATCTGGCCCGGGGCGCTTCGACACCCGCATCATGGAAGTTATGCAAGGCCGCGTTATTGCCAAGGGAGGCGCCGAAGGCTATCAGGGGTTGGGCATTATGCCCGGGGCACTCGCACCCAACTCACCGGGAATCGGGATCGCCTTCAAAATTTCTGACGGCGATCTTAAAAACCATGTCCGCCCGGCAGTTGCGCTGGAAATCTTGCGCCAACTCGGGGCAATTTCTGCGCAGCAATTAGCAGCGCTTACAGACTTCGCGCCGCAGAAAACCATAAAAAACTGGCGCAAACTCACCGTTGGCGCATCACGCCCGGTTTTCGAACTGAAGAAATAGAATCCAGGGAATTATTCAAACTCAAGGGGTTCCCCCACACCATGAATCGAGCCACACAAATCCACCTTCGTCTGCTAGATCACTATGGAGAGCCGATCTGGCGTAACCCTTTACCGGCCATAGACGAATTAGTCTCCACCATCCTTTCCCAAAACACCAACGACAACAACCGTGACCGCGCCTTTGACGCGTTACGGGAGCGCTTGCCAACCTGGGAAGCGGTGCGCGATGCACCAGAGCAAGCCGTCATCGAGGCTATCCGCCCGGCGGGGTTGGCAAACCAAAAAGGGCCGCGCATCCAAAATGTACTTAAGCGCATTACCGACTTGCACGGCTCACTTGATCTGGAGTTCTTGCGCGAATATTCAACCCCAGCCGCCCTCGATTGGTTGATGCAATTCAAGGGGGTCGGCCCCAAAACCGCCGCCATCGTTCTCCAGTTCTCGCTCGGAAAACCCGCCTTCCCAGTAGATACCCATGTCCACCGCGTGAGTGGACGCCTGGGTTTGCGCCCCGAAAAAATGAGCGCCGACCGCGCCCATCAACACTTGGCCGATCAATTCCCGCCCGAAAGCTACTACGCCGCTCATCTCAACATCATCCGATTGGGACGAGAGATCTGCAAAGCCCGTACGCCGCTTTGCGAGCCATGCCCTCTCCAAGCTATGTGCGAATACTATGCCAAAAAGCATGCAACCTAAGAATTCTGTAAGCATATTTTTATCAATAGCTTTCATTGAAGGCGTAATCAGCCTGATTTGGTTGATCTTGCTGCCGGGCGAAGCAAACAATATCTGGCGGCTGGGATTATCGAAAGAACGCTCAATTCTGTTTTTGAGTATTCTGATTGCTATCGGAATCGCAGCCTATTTCACGCACAAAACTCGCACAAATCAACGCTGGCATCAACAGGCTGCCGCATCGATAGATGATTTCTTGAGCGAAGACGGGCACAAAACCACCCTGCTTGTCAGCGCACTCTTCGGGGTTATTTTAGGCGCGTATGTTGTTGTCTCATCTTTCACAACTACAGATATGTTCGTGCGGGGCTATTTCATCAAATTAGCCCCGCTGATGTTCTGGCTGGCCGCCTTTAGCCTTCAAATTATTCTCTTCAGTTTCTGGGAAACTGAAGCGCGAAAAAAATATTTCCGCACACACAGCACAGCTGTGTTTACCTTGCTGATCATTTTGATTTTAGGCTTTTTCGTTCATTCACACCTGTGGACGCTGGAACCCGCCGATTGGGATACGTATAAAATATTCAATTTGGATGGCAAATTCGACCTCGATGAGCAGGACATCAAAGCCCTCTTTGATGAGGGCACCCGCTTAAGGCGCGGCGAAAACCCCTACGCACGCGTCCTCGAATACAACGACGATATGAAGTGGAACCACGGCAATGCGACCTACTTGCCAATCTTCTTCTATTTTGCCTGGATGACCCAAGAAATTGGGTTAGAAGATATTGAGCAGTGGTTGGATTTTTGGCGGGTGGTTTTTCTAATAGCTAATCTGGGAATTACTTATTTGCTTTTTTATGTTCCTTACCATCGGTATAAAAACCTGCCTTTCGCAGTTTTGGCAGCACTCTTTTGGTTATTCAACCGCTGGACGCTGCACATGACGATGATCTACCAGATCGACTTTTTGGCAATTTTTTTCCTGGTGTTATCCCTTGCTCTATGGCCCAAACATCGCACACCTTCACTACTGGCCTTTGGTCTCTCTTTAGGTATCAAGCAAATTGCCATCTTCATGATCCCCCTCTACATGATCTGGATCTGGCATTCGCTGGAACAGCCCGCGCTCAAAAAACTCATCAAATATACTTTAGTCATGGGCAGCGTCCCTCTAATTGTCTCAGCGCCATTCATCCTTTGGAATGCCGATGGCTTCTTCAAATCTATTTTACTCTCCGCGACTCGCGTCTCCGAAAGCCATTTTGGCGTTCCCTCTTTCGACACCCTGCTTGGGTTATTCGGCATCCCGGCGAAACTCCCCCTATTGATCATGCTCGCCGTGACGTTCTCCGTTGCCTGGAAAAAGAAACTAAAACCCTACGCGGCGGCTTTGTTTATTATCATCATCTTCATTAACTTCAATTCTGTTCTCTTCCGACAGTATATGACCTGGGCTGCCCCCCTGGTTGTGTTGGCAGTCAGCGAAACTCTTTTTCAAGCGGATAAAGAAAATTCACAATATCTCCTATAATTCTACAAAAAGGGTTTGGGGGCTTATGCACTACATATGGAAACACGCTCATCTGCGGAGCTTTCATGGCTGCATATGCTTTACGCCGATACCCAAAAACTCATCCAACTTTTTCTGAAAGCGAGGCTTCTCATGGCATATTTATTCCCCAGCGCCGAATGGCTCCAGGCGCTCCAAGATAAACTCAACAATGATGACGACTACGCCCGCATCGCCCATAAATGGGAGGGCGATATTATGTTCCACATCGAACCATCTGAGAGTGCCACCGAGCCAATGCAGCTATACCTGGATTTATGGCATGGCGAGTGCCGACGCGCCTTTATAGTGGATGCTTCTCAAGAAGGCGAGGTTGCCCCCGCCTATATTCTTAGCGCGCCATACCATAATTTTCGGCGCATCCTGAAAGGCGAACTGGACCCCATGCAGGCAATGATCACCCGGAAATTACGCGTGCAAGGCAGCATGACCTATATGATGCGCAATGTTCCCGTGGTACTCGATTTTGTGCGTTGCGCTCAAGAAATTGAAACCGACTTCATTGAAGGATGACACAGAACTCCAGAGTTTCGGTTTTTACAAAAACAGCGGTTATAATAACTCTCCACACTTAACCGTATTCTTCATACCCAACATTGTCTATGAAACCAGATTCGCAGTCAGATACGCTCAGAGAATTAGAGGCAGCGCTCACACAACTAGAGAAGCAAACCCTCCCCATTCAAACTCGTTCTGTCTTGCACGCGGCTAAAAATCGCCTTGCACAGTTATCAAAATCGCTGGATGCAGAATCGGAGCATGGGCGACTTGCCGCGCTTTATCGGGTTTCACAGAGTTTGGGGATTTCGCTCAACCTCGATGAAGTACTCACCCAAGTCATGGATGCCGTGATCCAACTCACCGGCGCCGAGCGCGGTTTTCTCACCCTCATCGACCCCGAAACCCAAGCGTTGAACCTGCGCGCCGCTCGCAATATTCAAAAAGAGAATTTGCAACTGGCAGATATGGAAGTCAGCCACACGGTCATCCAGTCGGTGATCGAAAGCGGCAAAGGCGTCATTACCACCGATGCCCAAGACGACCCCCGCTTTGCGCGCCAGGAATCGGTGATATTCTACGCATTACGCTCAGTGATGTGCGCACCATTGCGGGCGCGCGGCAACATCATCGGGGTTATCTATGTCGACAATCGCGCTCAATCAGGGATATTTCGACAAGATGACCTCGATCTGCTCAACACGTTTGCCACACAAGCGGCTGTTACTATTGAAAATGCGCAACTGTATACCCAAACCGATCAGGCGCTGGCAGCCCGCGTTGCAGAACTTGAAACCCTCAGCCAGATTGATCAGGAGCTTAACGCGCATCTAGATTTAGGCCGGGTCTTGGAGATCACCCGTCAGTGGGCCATTCAGGGATCTGGAGCAACCGAAGGGTGGATTGCCCTATGTGAGGAAGATGACCCCTCCCCCAGGGTGTTAGTCAACCCTCAAGAACAAGGAACAACCCCACCCGACGCAATGCTGCTTGCTACTCTTCATGAGGATCCTGCCCCCAAACTGATTCCCGCCAAAGATGAGCATCCAGCCTATTTTGTTGTCCCGCTCTTGCACACCGGGAAAATGATCGGAGCAATTGCCGTTGCACACCCGCGAGCCTTTACACAATCTGCTCAACAATTTTTGGAGCGCCTCGCCGGGCGCGCTGCCGCAGCTGTTGAAAATGCCCGCCTTTATCAGGAAGTAGAGTATGCCAATGAAGCCAAATCGCAATTTGTTTCTATTGTCACACACGAATTGCGCATTCCGCTGACTTCGATCAAAGGGTATACCGACCTGATTCGCCAGGGCATTGTTGGGGAAATCAATGAGCAGCAAAAAAATTTTCTAGATGTAATTGGTAATAATGTTGGGCGCATGTCAACATTGATCTCAGATCTTTCGGATATCTCGCGCATCGAGCGCGGCAAGATTCATCTCGATTTCGAACAGGTGATGCTCCCAGAGCGCATTGCCGAAACACTCAGTGCGCTGCGCCACAAACTCGAAGAGAAGTCTCAAAAACTGCATACCGATGTACCTGCCGATTTACCGCGTGTTTATGCCGACTCCAATCGGGTAGTCCAGATACTTACAAATTTTGTGAGCAACGCCTGGAAATACACCCCTGAGGGCGGCGAAATTACTGTACGGGCATTTCCCCAAGATGAGCAGGTTTGCATCGAGGTTGCCGACACCGGCTTGGGCATCAGCCAGGAAGACCAGGAGAAACTCTTCACTCAGTTTTTCCGCTCTGAAGCACCCGCAGTGCGCGAACAAACCGGATGGGGTCTGGGGCTAAATGTTACCCAACGCCTGGTAGAAATCATGGGGGGAGAAATTGGCTTCAGCAGTCAACTGGGCCGGGGAAGCACGTTCTGGTTTACGCTGCCAATGGGATCGCCCGAAGCGTAAGACGAGAGCGACCACAGTAATACGCTTTTTATGCAAAAAAAAACAGCATACCGCGCCACTTGCGGCGGGGTTCTTCATGAGTAATCCATTAGCATACTACGCAGCATTTAAATGAGCAACTTATGTCTACACGCAAATCGTCTAATCGCTATACCCTCTTGATGTACCGTCGATCTTGGGATCGCATGTGGAAATCTACGCTGTTATTGGGAGCGGCGCTTGGCATTTTGTGGTGGCAGGCCGGATCCCGACAGCTCCCCATCATCCCAAACGCCAATAGCCTGTGGGTATTGTTAGGGGCTTCCTTTTCGTTGCTGATGGGCCTGTTCGGGTTACTAGCACGCAACATGAGCTATGTGCAAGCGTATCCATCCCACTTGCGCATTGTTACTCCTTTTCTGAAACTAAACGTCTCTTATCGGCGTGTGATCAGCATCCGCACTGTAGATGTAGTGCAATTGTTCCCTCCAGGTGAACAAAAATGGGCCAGGCGGCGATTTTTACAGCCTTTCTACGCAAAAACAGGGATTGCCGTAGAAACCAGGGGTTATCCCCTATTAAAAAATCTATTACGTTTATTCCTACCCCGCCAATTTTTTCTACCCCAAGCGACCGGTTTCTTGTTGCTTGTCGAAGACTGGATGAAGCTGAGTACCGAACTTGATTCGCGCATTGGAACCTGGCACAGCTATCGCCAGCAAGGCCCGCCAGACCCCGGATTACTCGAAAGTATTCGTCAACAAAACAAACGTTGGTAATCCTGTTAGAACTTATGTAGTTCGATGAAAGATATTTCGAAAATGGGGGTTTCCCTGCGCAAGTGCGTAACTCCTACCTGTATTGTCATACAACTACGGGAATATCATCACCCACGAGCTATGATCTTTGACCTTCTACAACATTTTCCATTTCTGTTATGATTTTGGACGGAATGGGGAGCAATCCCTTCATTCATCGCTGTTTCCTCCTTTGGCGAAGTCTCCATTGGGTACCTCACCACCCAATGGAGACTTACTTTTAATGGCAAACAAGCCGGTGTCTTGTGGCACAAGACACCGGCTTGTTTAGGACACCCATGTAGGCTATCAAAAATTTTAATTTCGGAACTCGCTATCTACTGGGAAGACAACCGTAAAGGTTGATCCTTCTCCCTCGGCAGATTCAACCCAAATTCGCCCCTGGTGATTTTCCACAATCGATTTCACGATAGCTAATCCCAAACCGCTTCCGGAGATATTCTCAACAACATTACTGGCTCTAAAGAATTTATCAAAGATGTGTGGCCGGTCGGCGGCAGGGATGCCATACCCAGTATCCTGCACCTGAAGAATAATCTGATCGTTTTCTTCGCGTGCTGAGATTCGAATGATGCCCCCCTCTGGCGTATAGCGGATAGCATTACCAAGCAAATTATCGATAACTTGCCGCAGTCTCACCGAATCGCCAAAGATCTTGGCAATGCCACCTGGAACATCAACCTGAAGGACATGTTTTTTTTCTTGGAGTCTGCCTTTGAAACTTTCCACAGAATATTGGATGACGTTCACCAGTGAAATCGAGACTTTGCGCTCATCGAACCCCGCCTCGATACGACCTAAATCGAGCAAGTCATTGATGAGTTCGGTGATGTTACGAACACTGGTTTGAACGCGCTCGACGAAGTTTCGCTGTCGCTCGTTGATCGGGCCTACCCGCTCAAGTAATTCCACATATCCTAAAATCGCCGTCAGAGGCGAACGTAAGTCGTGTGAAACGGTACTCACAAATTCACTCTTGATACGGTCAAGCTCTTTGAAATATGTGACATCGTGCATGGTGACAGTCAGGCCGACATCGGGAATATAGGTCAATTGAGCATTGATAACTCGATCATCACCTAACTCGATTTCACTGCGGTATGGAAAGGTCTCATGCCCATTTCGAAATAGATCGAGGATTTGCTCGTGGCGAAAAACTTCCTCAACGGGCCGCAACGCTATTTCGACATCATCTATGCCAAAGAGCATGCGTGCCACTCGATTGGCTAATATGACGCGTCCTTCCATATCTACAACGACCACACCATCTTCAATTCGCGTCAGAATAGCTTCGAGTTTATTTCGCTCTACTTCGGTATTCGCAAACAGACGCGCGTTTTCGATGGCTATTGCGGCATAATCTGCTAACGCGGAAACCATTGTGATATGTTGAGCGTGGAATGAACGCTCACTTTCGCGATTATCCACACCCAAGACACCGATCACACGCCCCATGATCTGTAGGGGAACATAAATCAGTGTTTTCACCAAATAAGAAGTCTTGATCTTCTGCGGTGATTTCTCGTCCAGCAAAACCGGTTTCCCGGTGCGAATCACTTCCCCCGCCAAAGAATCTTTCACAGCTAAACGGAAGGTGCGCACAAAGTCATCTTGAAAGTTACGCGCCGCCCGCATATAAAGCTCGCCAGTGGCTTCATCTAGAATGAGCAAGCTGCCTTCTTCTGCGCCAGTCAACTCGACCGCTGCATCCACAACAATTTTGAGAACTTCATCAATATTCAATTCAGCTGTCACCGAGCGCCCCACATTGCTGAGTGTTTCCAACACATTCACGCGTTTACGCAGGACGTCTGTATCACGACGATATCGGTCTTTAGCCCAAGAAACCAGCTTTAATCGCTGGTCGATCCCTTGCCGCACTGCTTTCAAGATCGCATCGGGCTTAAGGGGTGGCGACAGAAAATCTATCACCCCTTGGTGCCAAGCGCCGAGAAAACTTTCCCTATCGGTGGCAGATCCAATCAGCACCAGGGGCAACGCCGGAAAATTCTCAAGCAATGCATGAACAAAGGCGAATTTTTCACCACCAATCGCGCTCTCAACGATTACGGTATCCACAGGCGAAGATCGAATCACCCCCTTCGCAGCGGTAAGATCGGTTACACGCGTAACTTGATACCTTGCCGGTTTCAACACCCCTCGTTCCAACAATTCACTCAACTGATCGTCGGCAACGACGAGAAGTATCATCTGATTGGTCATACGACGTTAATTACCTTCGCACCAATTACGACTGCACTTTGACAGGCAGTGAAAATCGGATTGCTGTACCAGTTTCTTGCTTACCGTCAACCCAAATTTTACCACCATGCTTATTGATGATTTCTTTGGCTAATGTCAGGCCAATCCCCATTCGCCCGGTATCCCCCAGCGCACCCTGGAAAAAGGGCATAAATGCTCTTTGAAGATATTCTTCATCGAAACATGCGCCAGAATTTTGAATTGCAACCGTGACCTGTCCATCTATGCCATCGGCTACGCTGAGGTTAACTTCACCGCCTTGCCCCGCATGGCGGATAGCGTTCGATAATAGGGCATCAAATACTTTCGATAATTGTCCCAAGTCGGCTTTTACAAAGACCGGTTTATCAGGGTAGGTGGTGGTCAATATGAGCGTAGCGCCTTTGATGGCCTGGGCATGGCGGGCGGTGGCTTGTCTTGCTATATCTACTAAATTAACGGTCACAAGTTCACCAATTGCCCGGGCTGCATCTAACTGATTCAACGCGTCGATCACTTTTTCAATGACCATCAGATTCGAGCGGATATTCTGGTAGTGCTGTGAATCATCTACTTCGGTTTGAGATAACAACACATCTAAAGATCGGGTGATGCTATCCACCGGCGGCTTAAGCTTGAGGCTTACATGACGAAGAATATCCCCCTTCATAGCTTCACTCTCACCAGATGCATCCAGGGCAGATTTTAAAGATTGGGCACGCTCTTCGACAGCCTGAAATAGTCGGGCATTGACCAGAGAAACCGAAACATAATCTGCCATCGCTTCGAGCATGGCTTGGTTGCCGGCATCAAAAGCTTTGGGGGCGTCGCGCAACACAACCAGCAGACCAATAACTTCATCTTGCGCCTTTACCGGGACAACCAAAGCGGAACTTCCTAACCGAGCTACTTTGAACTTTTTTAGTGGTGCACCATGAATCGAAAGAGTCTCCCCAGATAGCGCTACGAGAGAACTAATCCCATCATCCCAGGGCTGATTCAGTTTCGCGGCCACAGAAGCAGGTAAATTTTTCTGCGCACTGAGAATAAATGTTTTTCCCATTCCTTTGCGCAGGTGCAGCCAGCCCTGATCGGCTTCGGTTACAAATACCGCGCCCTCTACAATGCGATCGAACAACGCTCGCTGATCGGTTACTGATGTCACGGTTTTTCCAATACTAAATATGGTCATCAAGTCGCGCACACGCCGCTTGAGTTCGCGGTTGGTGCTTTCGAGTTGTCGCGCAAGACGTTCGCGTTCACGTCTTGCACGCACCTGTTTCAGCGAGCGTTCAACTGCTGAGACAATTTCCGCTTCACGCAACGGCCACTTCAAGAAATCCGATGCACCTAAACGGAAGGCCTGAATTACATCTTCTTCCATCCCCTCTTCAGCCATAACAATTACAGGCACATCTACACCTTGAGAAGACAAAGCCACCAGCAGGTCTTTCCCACTCAAGCCCGGCAAATTAATATTGACAAGTACCACATCGGGGGAAAATTGCACAGCTTCTTGAATCGCGCGCGGCGTTTCTGAAACAGTCTTCACCCGGTAACCTAACGGCATCAGCGCCTGACGCGCCACCAAATCACTAACTTCAGGATCCATCTCCACAAGGAGAATTCGCTCTTGGGGTGTACTCATCATCTAATCATAGCACGGTTACCCCAAAAAAGGGGAGAAAAATCCCCACGCCCATAGGTTAGAGTTCCATAAAAGTATTCAGAATCTGCTTGACGTAAGATGCCCGCTACACATACAATCATAGTAGCAATAAAGCCGAAATTCCACTCCCAAAAAGCGGCCGATATTTGCTAGAAAATCTGATTTTACAAGGATCGTGATTATGAATCGCTCACTTCGAATATTGGTATGGATCATCATTCTCGCGATGGTCTCTACGGCATGCGTACTTTCAATTAGCGCAGCCACCCCAACCCCACTCACAGAAAATCCCACAGAAGAAGTAGCCCCAACCATTGAGCCTGCTGCTGAAATGGTGAATGTCGATTTTCAGATGCAAGAAGATCTGATGACCAATATATACCAGAATGCTAATCCAGGCGTCGTCGCCATTCGGGCGCTCTCCGAAGAAGGGTTGGGATCCTCTCTCGGCTCGGGGTTTGTGATCGACACAGACGGCCATATTATCACCAATTATCATGTTGTTCAATCTGCTGCGGAGTTGGAAATTGACTTCCCTTCGGGCTATAAAACTCGTGGAGAGATCTTGGGAACCGATGCGGATTCGGACATCGCCGTCCTCAAAGTGGCTGCACCAGAAAATGAGTTGGTGCCCATTCCCTTAGGCGATTCAGACCAGCTCTTAGTGGGTCAGATCGTTGTCGCGATTGGTAACCCCCATGGCTTATACGGCACCATGACCACCGGCGTCATTTCATCGCTTGGGCGCACCATGCAATCCTTGCACGAAGCCCCCGGCGGAGCCTTCTTCACTGCTGGCGGCATCATTCAAACCGATGCCGCTATTAATCCTGGCAACTCCGGCGGCCCGCTGCTTAATTTGGACGGAGAAGTCATTGGCGTAAATGTGGCGATCCAAAGTTCTACGTTTGATGCTAGCGGTCAGCCGGTCAATTCTGGAATCGGCTTCACTATTCCAATCAACATCGTCAAACGCGTAACACCTTATCTGATCGCAGATGGGCTTTATAAATACCCTTATATTGGCATCGGGAGCCTCCCCGGGGGTGAACTCAGCCTGACGCAACAAGAAGCCCTGGATTTACCACAATCAACCGGGGTGTATATTATTGACGTCACGCCCGGAAGCCCGGCAGCACAAGCCGGTTTGCGCGGCGGCTCCGAAACCAGCACAGTCCCCTTCGTGCCAGCCGGGGGCGATTTGATCACCGCCATTGACGATGTGGAAGTGCGCAATTTTAACGATCTGATCTCGTATTTATCTTTGCACAAAAGCCCTGGGGACATCATCATCTTGACCATATTTCGGGGCGGTGAAGAAACCGCCATCGAGCTTACGCTAGGAGAACGCCCCTAACCAGAACACAGTTCAAAAATGGCGTTGCCGGGTGCGCGACTCGGCAACGCCATTTTTTGTTAAGGCGCATCAGTTTTTTCTTATCAGGGAGTGCGGTCGTAAATGCGCCGATAAATCGAAAAGATTTCGTAAATACCCTGAATATAGCGGCGGGTTTCCTCGAAGCGGATCACTTCTACAAACAGATCCTGGTCATTACCGGCCAACTCTTTCCAGATGGCGGCGTTACCTGGGCCACCGTTATAAGCCGCCAACGCCACGAAAAGATCACCATCGAAATAATCGCGCTGGTCGCTCAGATAATCGGCCCCAAAAGTAAGACTCACCTTCGGGCGGTACAGATCTTTGGCGGTATAGTTTGGCGGCCACCCGGCCTGAGCGGCGATACTCTCGCCGGTAGTGGGGATGATTTGCATTAACCCCCGCGCACCGGCAGAGGATTGCACCCATCCAGCAAACAGGCTTTCTTGCCGCACAACACTAAACAAAAATAGGGGATGAAAATTATAGGCCTGTGCAATGGGGATTACCAATTCGCGGTAATAGCTGCCAAAACGCACATGATTGAAATAGATCGGGGCATTCATCGTAGCAGCGTCATCCATCTGATTGAGATTGAGTACTTCGCGGGCCGCAAAAATGGCCGTGCGATAAAATCCAAGCTCTATCAGATAATTTGCCAGACGGTAATTATCCAATGGATTTGTGCGGACTGCCTGCCAGAGGGATTCAATTTCCAGACGGGCTTCATCATACAATCCTAACGCCCACAACTCAGTGCCGCGTACCAGGCGCGCTTCTTGTAATAGCGACCCTAAAGATGAGAAATCGGTCCCTTCGGGAATGGTAAATATCTCTCGCATCCAGTATTCAGCTTCTTGACGCTCGGAGACAGGATCAAAGCCCAGGTCGTATACCAGGGGCGGGGTAAACGGTTGCCTTCCGATGAGGATATCGCGGGAGCGTTCACTGTAATATCCGGTAGGGTCCGAACTGACAGCCCGGCTGAATGCTGCTTCCGCTGCGACGGTTTCGCCCAGCATTTGATAGGTTTTCCCAATCCAAAAGTGGGCTGCAGCCTGGTCGCTTGCATCGGCAGACGCGCCTGAAAAACGTTCGAAGACTTCCAGGGCTGAGTCGAAATCGTTTATACGGTAATATGCGATCGCGGCTAAAAACATCGACCGGGTGACATATTGGCTGGATGGATATTCGGGGGCAATCCGCTCCCAAATCTGGGCTGCCAGCTCCAGGTCGCGGTCACGTTCCGCTACTCGGGCCGCGTCGAATAAAAACTCAGCGGCGCGATCATGCCAGGGAGCCTGATCCACGAAAGATAAGAGCGTCTGAATGGCTGGGTCGTATTGTTCGAGGTACGCCCATTGCGTCAGGGCTTTCTCTTCCCAGGCGTCATCCCAGCGATCGGCATCGGGATAGTTTTGGATCATCTCATCCCAAATCGAAATCGCTATCTCCGCATCTCCCAATGCCCGGTAGGCCAACCCGCGATAATAATGGGCTGTGGCCGCGTTTTCATCTGTAGTTGTTAAATAGCGGTCAAATGCGGCGATAGAGAGGGTATATTGCCCGGCGAAGTAATCCACCAAGCCACGATCAAACTCACTGACCGGATACCCCGCCTCAACAAGCAGAATGAGAGCCTGGTATGCATCGTAGGAGAGGGGATAATTTTCAACAGCATCAAGGTATGCTGCATAGGCCTGATCCATTTGCCCTAGGGCAGCATACGATTGCCCAATTAGATAGTCGAGATAGGCTTTCGTAAAATCATTATTCGTGCGGTTGTATAAATCCTGATAAGCGACCAGGGCGGTATTGTAATCATCCTGATATACATAGGCATTGGCAATTTTTATTTCGATGGCAAGCGTATCACCAACCCGCCCGGCTGCCAAAGCAGCCTGGTACGCATCAATAGCTGCAGGCATATCGCCGGCAGCTACCAGCACATCGCCACGGCGCTCTTGAATATACGCATCGACCAAACCGGGGCGAAGTTCAAGATAAAACGCATAGGCGTTCGCAGCCTGAGCATATTGTTCTAACGCGGTGTGGGTTAACGCCAGCGTAATATATGCTGCAGGAAGATGCACGGAAGCTGGAAAATTGGCGATAAGTTCTTGCAATGCGATTTCCGAAGCGGGGTAATCGGCCAGGTGATAGTGCGTTCGACCCAGGCCCAACAATGCCGCGGCGCGCCTTTCGTCATCATCATTTTCGTAGGCCAGGGAAAAAGCCTGCAATGCCGCTTCCCAATCGCCAAAAAAGAGCGCCTGATCACCATCTTCGATCCCAGCAGTGATCAAAGGCATGGGTAAAGATGTTGGGGAGGGGGAGGGGATAAGCTCTGGGGTTACCGTCAATGGGGGAGATGTGACAGCATCCGTTGGGGGCGGTATTTCTCCATTTGCGGGGAGTTTGCAAGCCCCCAAGAGCATCGCCAAAAGTAATGGTACGAAACGATATATTTTTTTCAAGTGTTATTTTTGTCCTCTTTAAAGTGGCGTCCTCTTGACAGCAAGGCAGTGATGATATATGGTATAATCGAGCGGATGTTTACGGACTATCAAGCAGCTTACAGGTCAATGATGGATATCCGGGCGATGCGGTTTGCGCGGGGCATGGAGGTTTTCGATCAGGTACAACATTGATAACCAAACCTCGGTTCGGTGCGGTAACGCTCGGTTCACGTTCGTAAACGTTGGCCGGGTTTTTTTCTTTTTTAATGAGAAACACCCATTACTTTCGAATTTAGTAACTGTGCAGGCACGAGCCGCACAGCATAGGTTCAGCCTGTGGAATTCTGAACCTATTTGTTACAAAATTGTATCCTAGAGAAAGGAGTGATGCAACTTGGTCGAGGTTATTGCGCAGGGCTTTCTTAAAGTCGAAACGAAAAGCGCTTTTACCGCTGAGAGCGCAAAGAACGCAGAGAAAAATTTAAAAAACTCAGCGAACCCGGCGTTCTCTGCGGTAAATTTCTGGTATAGCACAAATTTAAGAAAGCCGTGGGTTATTGCGGCTTCATGAAGCCTAAACCGAAAAATTGCTGACAACAAACCATCACAGAGATCATCTGCGATGGTACACGCATTTGAAAAAGCCAGCAGAAACTCACCAAGAGGAGATATAGATCTATATGGCAAAAGTAGAAGATAAAATTAGAGTAGATGGCACGATAACCGAAGCTTTACCTGGCACTCAATTTAAAGTTGAATTGGACAATGGCCACGAAATCATTGCATACCTGTCTGGAAAAATGCGAAAATACTACATTCGTGTTTTGCTGGGCGATAGGGTTACCATTGAGATGTCGCCCTATGACATGACCCGAGGCAGGATTGTCTACCGCCATAAGAAGCATACTCCGCAGTAATCTCACGAGCTGCTCACGGAGTCTATGAGAACTACGATTAACGACCATATACTCGATTCGTTGGAAAACGGCGATGGCAAAATTTCCACCTTGGGCAAGTTAATTGAACTTGGCCGCCAACAAGGATTCGTCACCTACGACGAGATTTTGCGTCATTTCCCCGATGCTGAACAAGATGTAAGTCAGCTCGAGGAAGTTTTCGCGGCTCTGCTGAATGCCCAGATTCCCTACGTCGAAGATGACGAAATTGAAACCCTGGATGATGCAAGCACCGGCGAAGACGCGCAAGATAATAAGAGCAAGAGGGTAGCCCAAGAGGATCGACTGGCAAATATCGACACCAAAGATCTTTTGGGATTGTATTTTAAAGATGCCGCCCATGTACCCCTGCTTAGCGGAGATGAAGAGCTAAGACTTGCAAAACAAATAGAGCGTGGCCGCAAAGCGCGCAAAAGACTAACCGCCGGGAACTTGTCCACCGAAGATCGTCTAAAGTTGCACGAAGCGATTCGGGGCGAATGGGAAGCTGTAGAACACCTGATTACCGCCAACACCCGCTTAGTCATCAGCGTGGCAAAAAAGCACATGGGACGCGGCGTTCCTTTCATTGACCTGATTCAAGAAGGCAATATCGGGTTAATGCGGGCAGCCAAAAAGTTCGATTATAAGCGTGGATACAAGTTCAGTACGTATGCCACCTGGTGGATTCGCCAGGCGGTCACCCGCGCCATCGCCGATCAGGGCCGCACCATCCGCATTCCGGTGCATATGGGCGATCAAATTTCGCGCTTGTTCCGCGCTCAGCACAAACTCAAACAAGATTTAGAACGCGACCCCACTGTTGAAGAGCTAGCGGATGATTTGAAAATTTCACCCGACAAAGTGCGCTATATGTTCCAGGTGGCGCGACGGCCTCTCTCACTAGAAATGCCCACAACGCTCGAAGGGGATGCTGTTTTGGGCGATTTCATCGAAGATGGTGAAACCCCCTCACCCGATGAAACAACGACCCACCAAATTCTGCGCGAACAACTCGAAGAAGTCATGGAAGAGCTGCCTGCCCGCGAGGCCAGAATTTTGCGCCTGCGCTACGGCATTCCCGACGGAAAGAGCCATACGTTGCAGGAGGTTGGCAACAAAGTTGGGGTCTCGCGGGAGCGCGTCCGCCAAATTGAAGCCCAAGCACTACGCAGACTCCGGCGACCGGGCGTGCGCAGGAAATTACAAGATTTCTTGGGGCCGGTTCAACCAGGTCCAGGATCATAAACGATAAAGCGTGCGCGGAGAATTTCGTATTCCGCGCACGCTTGTGTTATCCGAAAGAAAACATATCTATTGGGGAGAAAAATAACACTTCAAACCGAAAGATATTCAGGGGTCTCCGCCCCTCGCCGTTTTACATGTATCCACTACAAATAAGAACGACATGAACAGCGATCCCTTCCTTTCCCCAGACGAAAATCAATCCTTCAACCCAGGCACGTTGCACGAACCGTCACCACATCCTTCACGAGATCATCAACTCTCTGAGCCGCGCTCAAACCCAGAAGAATTAGATTGGGAAGTTGCGGAGGCTTGTTACCACAATGGGGAACTTATTGAACTAAAAATCATCGACCAAAATCGAGGTGGGCTGATTGCCGCTTTAGGAAACTTGCGGGGATTCATTCCAAATTCACATATTCCAGCGCTGCATTCACAAGCATCTAGTAGATCTGCCATGGAGATCAAGCGTCGGCAGATTGGTACAACTCTCTCGTTGCTGGTCATTGAAGCCAACCGAACGAACAACAAGCTGATTCTTTCAGCCAGAATTGGACACCAAAGCCAGCCTGAAGTTGATCTTCACCAATTCAAGATAGGCGACATCGTCACCGGGCGGGTCGTCAATCTGGCAAAATTTGGCGCGTTCGTTGATCTTGGCAATCGAATAAACGGCCTCGTGCACATTTCCGAACTCTCATGGAAACGCATCAACCACCCTTCTGAAATTGTCAAAGTTGGGGATGAGTTAACGGTTCAAATTCTCTTCGTTGACAGGGAGCGCCAAAGAATTAACTTGAGTCGCAAAGTGTTGCAACCAAACCCCTGGGAAACTGTCGAAAAACGCTATAAGGTTGGCGATCTGGTCGAGGGGGTGGTAACGTCCATCCGTAGTTTTGGCATTTTCTTTAAGCTGGCAGCCGGGGTAGAGGGATTGCTGCATCAAAGTGAATTTCCTACAGGAACGGCGATGGTTTCTATAGACACTCTGCAACCTGGCGACAAACTACTCGTACGCATTACCAGCATCCAACCTGATACTCAACGCATTCGTTTGAGTCTCCAACAGGTATCTATCGAAGAGCAAATCGCGTGGCTGACGCACATCGCTCACTGAGTTCTTCAGAATCAGCCAATTGAGGATAATGCATGACTACCGAAATACATCCCCCTCTTGGTAAGCGGATTGTCAACCTGATCCGTTTCTTGTTGCGCCTGACATTCGTAGTTATCCTTGCAATTGGCGTAGGATTGGGCATTTACTATATCACCACATTTGGCATCCCGGCTGTGTATGAGCGATATATCCATCCCATTGAGGAAAACACGCTGCGGCTAGATGATCTTGAAGAGCGGCAAAGGCAAGAATTTGAGACCCTTCTAGAACGTGTCGAAACGTTGCATACCCGTTTGACCGATCTCGAAGTTCAGAACGACATCCACAAGGAAACCATTCTCAGCCTAGAGGCACAACTGGCAGCCGCACAAAGTGTTCAACTCACGCAGGCCGCCGAGTTGGCTATACTGGCTCCACTGACCGCTACAACATCGAACACACAGGGTGAGCTGGAAATTCTACAAAATGAATTCACCGAGTTATCAAGATCCGTAGACGAATGTATTCAGCAATTAGAAGACCAGCAGGAAACCGAAAGCAGCATAGCCTCACAACTGACCGAGATTCATTCGGAGTTGCAAATGTTGCGCGTCATGGAATTTCTAACGCGTGGTCGCTTCTTTTTATCACAGGGGAACTTCGCCCTGGCAATCAGCAATATACTCTCCGCCAAACAAACGCTCGAACAATTGCGAACACCCTCCCCCCAGGGGGAGTACCTCCACTTCGATCAGATTATCAAAGCGCTGGATGATGCCCATATTGATCTACCAGATGCCCCTGTGCAAGCTGCCGACCATCTCGATGGGGCCTGGCAACTATTGATCCAGGGATTGCCCAACACGCCAGTATCCACATCGACACCAACCCCCTGACCCCGACGCTTCCATGCAACTTTTATACCTTGTGAGAGGATTTATACTATGGCCGGAATCGTATGCGCTATCCGAGGCGGCCCCGCCAGCCAGCCTACCATCCATAAAGCCATTACACTGGCCGGGGAAACCCGGCAAACGATCTTTTTCTTGTACGTCGTTAATCTTGATTTTTTAACCCTGACTGCCACCAGCCGCATTCATACTGTCAGCAAAGAAATTCACCAAATGGGCGAATTTATCCTGCTCACGGCTCAAACGCAAGCCCAAAAAAGTGGGGTCACCGCCGAGGCCGCCATACGACATGGTCAGGTGCGCGCAGAAATTATCGGATTATGTCAGGAAATTGAGGCCGATTATGTGATATTAGGTCAACCACGCGGACAGCACGATGTCGATACTTTTACCCATGATCGCATGCAAAAATTTATCCAACAAATTGAACAAGAAAGTGGTGCGGAGGTCGTCTTAGCAGAGGATGCTATCAAATGAATCGAAGAATCCATTTGCGGCACTTATTCTTTGCGGCGGCATTTTTAGTAGCTATCTTGTCTCTGGGTTGGCCCAATCTAAGCGGGAAGGCCCAAGCAACACCTATATTCGGTAGTGTTTTTGGACGTGTGCATGATGAACAAGGTCTCCCCGTAGAGGGCGCTGAGGTTATTTTCCATTTCATCGCAAATGAAAAAGCAGTATTTCACGCGCAAACACAAAGTGATGGGAGTTTTGCACTCAGGCTGCCGGAGATAATTGAGTACAAACCAACCAACGACAAAATAATCACCCTTCCCATAGATGACCTACTCAACGAAGGGGTGACACTATGGGTAGAACGTCCCCATTTCGAAACGACCCAAATCCATCTCACCGATGCAGTCCTTCAGCGCTTAAACGCTGGTGAGGCTGTCGAAATCCCCACCGTAACGTTGGTACGCCAGGTCAACTTGGCCTTTTGGGTGGCAACAGCTCTATTTGTTGGCGTATTATTACTCATCGCTACCGACAAACTCCACAACACGCTGGCAGCTCTGGTGGGGGCATCATTGGCGCTTATCATCAGCTATTTGGGCCACCTGATCACCGAGGATCTCTACATTTTCGATTTTGCCGGTTCTTTAAAATACATCGACTGGAATGTAATTTTTCTGATTATGGGGATGATGATCGTCATCGCGGTCGTCGAAAATACGGGCATTTTCCAATGGCTGGCATTTTTTGCCTACCGGGTCTCTGGCGGCAATGTTTTCGTCCTGCTCCCCATTCTGATGCTCATCGCCGGGGTGGCATCTGCCTTTTTAGATAACGTTACCACCATGCTGTTGATGACGCCCATCACCATCCAAATCGCCATCGCCATTGGCATCAACCCGCTGGCCCTGCTCATCCCTGAGGTGATGGCCTCCAACGTGGTGGGCATTAGCACATTGATCGGTACACCTACAAACATCCTGATTGGCTCTTATGCCAACATCTCTTTTAGCGGGTTTTTAACGAATCTGACTCCCGGCGTTTTAATGGCATTCCTTGGGTTGACGGCATATAGTGTGCTGATATACCGCAAAGATCTGAATGACGCCAGCGAGGCTTCTCCAATGCTGTTAGAGCTTCTGGCCGAAAGAGGCCGCATAACCCAACCTGAGCATCTTAAAAAAGCAGGTTGGGTCGGACTGGGGATGATGATACTTTTCATCTTTGGTGAGAAAGTACACCTACTCCCCGCGGTCACCGCGCTGGTTGGCGCAACTACCTTGATGGTCTGGATCAAGCCTGACATTGAAGAAATGATCGAAGCCGTAGACTGGACCACGCTGGTTTTCTTCATGGCCCTTTTTATTGCCGTGGGCGCGATTCAGGAAGTCGGTCTAATTAGCTTTATTGCTGTTTTCATTGGCCGGCTGGTTGGAGAGAACCTTCTCCTGGCAATGCTGGCGGTGACATGGCTGAGCGCTATTCTATCCATGGTCATTGCCAACATCCCCTTCACCGCAGCCATGTTGCCGGTGATTGGATTTCTCACCACCACGATTCCCGGCGCAGAAAGCAAAGTACTCTTTTTCTGTCTTTCGGTTGGTTCTGCAATGGGGGGCAACGGCTCATTGATAGGCGCATCAGCCAATATGATTACGTCAGGCATTGCCGAGCGGGCCGGGTACTCAATCAGTTATATCTACTTTCTAAAAAAGGGCTTCCCCGCGCTCATCATTACCGTCGGCATTACGACACTATGGCTATTGTTTCACTTCTAAAGCGAAGGATAACCGATGTCTGAAAGCAAAATCAAAACTATTGTGTGTGCCGTTTATGGCAAACCCAGCAGTCGCGCCACAGCAACCCGCGCCATCGATCTGGCCTTAGAACACAACGCAAAACTGATCTTCCTACACGCCATCAACGCTGAATTCCTCAAATCATCTACACCGGCGATGATGCCCTTAGAAAAGGTCTATAAACAACTCCACGAACTCGGTCAATTTGCCATGCTGATCTTGATCGACCGCGCCCAACGCCGTGGCGTAACCCACACCGAATACCAGGTGCGGGCAGGCAATGTGCGCGAACAATTTCTATTGGCCTTATTAGAAATTCAGCCCGAAATGCTTGTCATTGGCACACCTACAACCAGCCTGGGGGAATCCGCCTTCAAAGGTCAAACCCTGGAGCAATTTACCCAACAACTGCACGACAAATTGAACATTCTTATCGAAATTGTCGAGCCAGATACAGACTAGCAAACAAGCCCTATCCCTATCACTGTCACTAAAGAAAGAACAACCCTCCTATGACCACAACCGCATTGATCGTCATTTTGCACGAACCCAATTTACTCCCCAAGTTGCTGCGCGCCTGGGACCGTGCCGGCGTCCCCGGCGTGACTATCTTGCCCAGCATGGGTGGGTTTCAGGCTCAAAAACAAGTCAACCGCAGCGGGTTAGGCAGCATCTTGAACATGTTCTCGCACGAAGAACCCGGCCAGCGGACGTTGATGAGTTTGGTCGACGAACCCGAAACCCTGGCACGCGCCATTTCCGAAGCCGACCGCGTTGTAAAAGGCTTCGATAGCCCGCGCAGTGGCATCCTATTCACAATCCCAATTGACAATGTACTCGGCCTGCAAAAATGGCGTCAGACTCCAGCGCGAGAAGAGCCTGAAGAACCAACAGAAAAAGAAACCTCCAATTTGTTGAAATGGTTCCAGGAAGACATCAAAGAAGCTTATGGCCGCGATGCACTGACCGACTGGTCGAGTCAGCGCAATTTGCAAGCCGGCCAAATCATCAAGCAACTGTCTATCGAGCCAATCATCGTCCGAGTGGATACCCCCCTCCATGAAGTGTTGAGTAAGTTTTTTGCCAACCCCATGGTAGCCTCCGTCTGTGTGACCAACACCGAAGACCGTCTGATGGGCCTGATCTCGATTACCGCCCTGGCCGAAGTGATGATGACCACGGTCGTTCCCGAAGCGTATATTGATGACCCCGATGAGTACGAAAAAGCTTTGCGCTTCCATAAACCCGATCAAGAACTCATCGCCGCCGATATTATGAGCGATCCTGTTTACGCCATGATGGACGCAAATTTACTCGAAACGTACCAACGCATGAAAGAGAAGAAACTCTCCGGGCTGCCCGTGGTCAACCAGTTTTATCACATCAAGGGGTATATCACCCTGCAAGAACTCCTGGCAGCATGCTTTTTGAACGAAAACTAAGTTTTGACAGCCTCACGCAGGCATGATACACTTCTCCGGTTTTGGTAGGATGCGTATGAGAACCGTCGCATGGAATTACGACACCAATAAAGTGCAAATGATCGATCAACGGCTGCTCCCGAGTACGTTTGAAGTAGCCGTTTTTGATGATTATCGCAACCTGGCGCAAGCCATTACCGATATGGTTGTGCGCGGCGCGCCAGCCATTGGCGCTGCAGCAGGATTTGGCCTGGGGCTGGCAGCCATGCAATCGAGCGCGACTACCCCCACAGGCCTGCAAACCGACCTGTACGCAGCTGCCCAAGTTCTCAAACAAACCCGCCCCACCGCCGTCAACCTGACCTGGGCATTAGATCGAATTATGCACATGGTTTTCGAAAAAAACACCAGAGATACAGAACATCCCGATGATGTACGCACCGCTGTCCTGGCCGCAGCCCAACGCATCGCCGATGAAGATGTCGAGATCAACCAGCGCATGGCCCGACACGGGGCAGAACTAATTAATGATGGTGACACCCTGATCCACCATTGCAACACCGGCGCGCTGGCAACCGTCGATTGGGGCACTGCCCTCGGAGTCATCCGCATGGCGCATGAACAAGGTAAAAATATCCACGTTCTAGTAGATGAAACCCGCCCGCGCCTGCAAGGCTCGCGCCTGACAGCCTGGGAACTAACCCAATATGGCATCCCCTTCGACATCATCTCCGATAACGCCGCAGGCCATTTCATCAGCAGCGGAGGCGCGCAGAAAGTTTTTGTGGGGTCAGACCGCACCGCCGCCAACGGCGATGTCGCCAACAAAATTGGCACCTACATGCTCGCCCTGGCCGCCTACGACAACAACATTCCTTTCTATCCGGTTGTGCCTACTTCAACCATTGATCTCTCACTTCCCACCGGGGGCGAGATTCCCATCGAGGAACGCGATCAAGCCGAAGTTTTGGCGCTGACCTTCCAGGGCCAGCCCGCCTTCCCCGAGGGCGCCTCAGCCCGCAATCCGGCCTTCGATGTCACACCACACAGACTCGTTACGGGCATCGTCACCGAAAATGGGGTTGCGTATCCGCCATATACTGAAAACTTACGAAAGGTGGTAAACGTCACGACGTCCTGACGTCTGACGCAATTTATTATGGACATCGTATTAACCGGCTCTGTGGCCTACGACTACCTGATGACCTTCCCCGGTCTCTTCAAAGATCATTTATTACCCGAAAAGCTGGCCTCGATCAGCCTGTCGTTTTTGGTCGATTCAATGGTCAAACGGCGCGGTGGCATTGCCCCTAATATTGCCTACACCCTGGCGTTACTTGGCGGCAAGCCGCGCGTCATGGCAACGGTAGGTGAAGATTTCGCCGAATACCGTGCCGCGCTCAAAAAGGTCGGTGTGGATACCACCTTGATGAACGTCATCGAAGGCAAATTCACAGCTTCGTTTTTCGCCAATACCGACCAATCGAATGCCCAAATTGCCAGCTTTTACCCCGGGGCTATGGATCACGCCGGAGAGCAATCTTTCCACAATCTTGCCGACCAACCCGATCTCGTTGTCATTTCGCCCAACGCGCCCGACGCCATGGTGCAATTCCCTATCGAATGCCAGGAACTCGGCATCCCCTATCTCTACGATCCCAGCCAGCAAATCCCGCGCATGAGCGGGGAAGATTTACGCGCCGGTGTAGAGGGATGCTTCGCCCTGATGGTCAACGACTACGAGTTTGAGTTAGTTAAAAAACACACCGGGATGAGCGAAACTGAAATTTTGGGTGGGCGCGCCTTCACCGTTGTGACGCGTGGCGATGCGGGCGCTTCGATATACGTGGGCGATAAAGAAATCCGCACCCCCATTGTGCCCCCCGCTCAAATTGCCGACCCCACCGGCGTGGGCGATGCCTTCCGCGGCGGGTTCCTGACCGGCTACTCGCATGGCCTGGATTGGGAAATCTGCGGTAAAATTGGCGCTCTGGCGGCCACCTATTGCCTGGAAGTCAAGGGCACACAAGAACACAGTTACACCCCGCAAGAATTCGTGGCGCGCTTCCGTGAACACTTTGATGATAAAGGCAGCTTAGATAGTTTGCTAGCCACCTGACAGTTTTACAACCAGGACGCAGATTCACGCTGATGATCGCTGATAAAAGCAAAAAAACAGTGAAGCCGAAACAAACCATCATGCCTATCTGCGTAAATCAGCGTCCAAAACCAAAAGTGTCAGCAATTTAGATAGTTTTATCAATTAGGGATTCTTCAACGAATACCCAGTAAAAAGCAGGTGCATCGCTTTACCACGAAGACACAAAGGAACAAAGACACGCCATACCACTTCGAGTCTTTGTTCCTTTGTGGTAAATAATCAGATCTTCAAAAATGAATGACCCCCTGCTTCAATCTCAACATATGGAGTTAAGTTATGGAATACGATATTAAAGATACCAACCTGGCCGAAGGCGGACGCCGCCGCATTCAATGGGCCGAACGTGAAATGCCTGTTCTGCGCTCAATTATGGAGCGTTTTGAAAAAGAGCGCCCCTTCGAGGGCATCCGCATGTCGGCTTGTTTGCATGTCACCACCGAAACCGCCAACCTGATGAAGACCCTGCAAGCCGGCGGTGCCGACGTCGTACTGGTGGCCTCCAACCCGCTTTCCACGCAGGATGACGTGGCAGCTTCGCTGGTGATGCACGACGAGATTCCCGTACACGCGATCAAGGGGGAAGACAATGTCACCTACTACAAACACATCAATGCCGCCGTAGATCACAAACCTCATATCACTATGGATGACGGCGCCGACGTGGTCAGCACCCTGCATAAAGACCGCCGCGATGCCCTGGAAGGCGTGATCGGCGGCACCGAAGAGACCACCACAGGCGTAATCCGCCTGAAGGCCATGGCCGCCGACGGTGCGCTCGAATTCCCTGTTGTGGCCGTTAACGACGCCATGACTAAACACTTCTTCGACAATCGCTACGGAACCGGCCAATCTACTATTGACGGTATCATCCGCGCCACCAATATCCTGTTGGCCGGAAAAACCTTCGTAGTCGGCGGCTATGGCTGGTGCGCCCGCGGTCTGGCGATGCGCGCCAAAGGCATGGGCGCTAATGTCATTGTCACCGAGATTGATCCGCTCAAAGCGCTCGAAGCGGTGATGGATGGTTTCCGCGTCATGCCGATGATCGAAGCCGCCCCCATCGGCGACATCTTCTGCACCCTGACCGGCGACATCAACGTCATCGACAAATACCACTTCGAGGCCATGAAAAATGGCGCCATTGTCTCCAACTCCGGCCACTTCAACGTCGAGATCAACATCCCCGCCCTGGAAGAAATGGCTGTTGAGAAACGGCTGGTGCGTCCCTTCGTCGATCAATACGATCTGCCCGATGGCCGCCAGATTCACATCTTGGGCGAGGGCCGTCTGATTAACCTGGCTGCTGCCGAAGGCCACCCCGCCAGTGTGATGGATATGTCATTTGCTAACCAGGCTCTCTCTGCCGAATATATGGTCAAGAATGCCGATACACTGAAGAACATTGTATATTCTGTTCCCGCAGACATTGATGCCGAAATCGCCCGTCTGAAATTACTCTCCATGGGCGTGGTCATCGACGTGCTCACCGAAGAACAAATCGCTTATCTCAATTCCTGGCAAGAAGGGACATAAACGGTTACAAGTTTCAGGTTGAAGGTCGAAAGTAAGGCCCGTCGATTTCTGGCGGGCTTTTTTATTTTCGTTGGTACAATCATTCTGGATACGTTTTTACACCATACACAGGAACCACAAAAGTAAATTAAAAAACCTTTGAACCTATCTAAAAACTGCTCTGGCAGGTAAGAAAGAAAACCTGCCCTACGTAGGGCGACTTTTCAAAGTTGCCGATAATTTTCGGATAGATACTTCGCTTATATGGTTTGATTTTCTACGGAGGTTTTTATGGGCATGCACAGCGGTGGCTGGTGGGCATACATCAGTCACGACGAAAAACAAGACCAACCGAAAATCACCCGCGACTTACTCCTGCGGGTGTGGGATTTCGCCAAACCCTACCGCTGGCCGGTGGTCGGTTTGTTAATGACCATTCTGATAATATCCGGCATCAGCCTGATCTCACCGCTGCTTTACCGCGACCTGATTGATAATGCCATCCCGAATGGCGATTTCAAACGCCTCAACTGGCTGGCGCTGGGGATGATTGCCATTCCCATCATCAACGGCAGCATTGGGGTTTGGCAACGACAAGTCAACGCTACCATTGGCGAAGGCGTCATCTACGACCTGCGCCGGGCTTTATATGCTCACATGCAGCGCATGTCGCTGCGCTTCTTCACCCAAACTCGCACAGGGGAGTTAATGTCGCGCCTTAATAACGATGTCATCGGCGCGCAAAACGCTATCAGCAACACGATGGTAACCATCATCTCGAATATTGTCTCGCTGACGGCCACGTTGAGCATTATGTTCGCCCTGGAATGGCGTCTCACCCTGTTAGGGCTGGCGATTTTGCCGCTCTTTATCATCCCCGCCCGGCGGGTAGGGCGCATGTTGCGTAATCTCAGCCGAAAATCGATGGAATATAACGCCGAGATGAACGCCACCATGAACGAAACCCTCAATATCAGCGGGGCGTTGCTGGTGAAACTCTTTGGGCGTGAAGGGCACGAGATGCAACGTTTCGGGCAGCACGCTTCCGAAGTACGCCATATCGGTGTGCGCTCGGCGGTGGTGGGGCATTGGTTTTTTATGCTGCTGGGTGTGGTCAGCGCGGTGGGTTCGGCGGTCGTATTTTGGGTCGGAGGCCATCTGGTGCTGCGCGGCGAGTTCACCATCGGCACAATTGTCGCTTTTGGCACCTACCTGACCCAACTCTACGGCCCGTTGATGGCGCTCACCAATGCCCAGGTGCAATTTGCTCAGAATATGGTCAGCTTCGAGCGCGTTTTCGAAGTGCTTGACATTCCCGTAGAAATTGTCGAAAAGCCAAACGCGCCCGCCTTGCAGCAGGTTAAAGGTGAAATTCGCTTTGAGGATGTTTCATTTGCCTACGCCGGTTTAGAAAAAGAAGAAGTGGGGCTGGATGAAATTGCCCGGTTTAGTTGGCGCGGCAGTTTCGAGGCGCACCTCAAAAGGGGCAAGGAGAAACCCTCGGAACTTCCAGGTGGCACCCCCGAGGGAGGCGAGTACCGCCCCCAATGGGCGCTGCAAAACATCTCCTTCAGCATCCAGCCTGGCGAACTGGTCGCCCTGGTCGGCCCCAGCGGGGCGGGGAAATCCACCATCACCTATATGATCCCGCGTTTGTACGATCCCACTCACGGACGCATTACCATCGACGGGCAAGACATCCGCGAAGTGACGCTGAACTCGTTAGCCGCGAATATCGGCATGGTCACCCAGGAGACTTACCTATTCTACGATACGATTCTGGCAAACTTGCTCTACGCCCGCGAAGATGCCAGTGACGCAGAGATCATCGCCGCCGCCAAGTCTGCCAATATTCACGACTTTATTGCCGGGCTGCCTGATGGCTATGAAACCGTTGTCGGGGAACGCGGTTACCGGCTGAGCGGGGGCGAACGCCAACGCATGGCTATTGCCCGCGTCATCTTGCGCGACCCGCGCATCCTGGTGCTGGATGAAGCCACATCCAGCTTAGATTCACTCTCCGAAGAACTGATCCAGGCAGCTTTGCAGCAAGTGATGAAAAATCGCAGCAGCCTGGTGATAGCCCATCGTCTTTCGACGATTTTGGCTGCCGACAAAATTTTGGTGCTCGATCATGGGCAATTGGTAGAACAAGGCCAACACGCCGAATTGCTGGCAGGTGGTGGCTTGTATAAAACCCTTTACGAAACGCAATTCAAAGCCCCGGCTGCCGAACGATGAGTGTTTGCTGAAAAATCAGAAAAATGAACACCAGACATGATACAATGCCGACTGCATTGAACTTGTCTTTGGCGCTTGATCTTGCTAAGCGCTGTACCCGAAATCCAGGTCAATGGCCTGGATTTTTCTTAGTTTAGGCTTACGTAGTTCGTTGAAAATATAACCAAGAATAGGGGCGTGCGGGGCATATCCCGTCCCTATTTTTGGGCTTTTGTCTTCGCAAGCGCGTAACCTCTATTAATCCAGGAGAATTCTGTGAAAAACAAATCGAAACTTTTTTACGGGCTGCTGGTGATTCTCATTCTGAGTATCGCATTAGCTGCCTGCCAAAGTGATGAATCCAGTGCCACCGCCGAGAGCGACATCCACACCGATGAAGCGGTAGCCAGCACCGAGGACGAAGCCCCCGCCGGGGAAGATGCGATCGTCTTCTTCGATGAGAATGCCGCCACCCCGGAGCCGATTGTCCTTGAAGATGCAGTCGTCACCGAGAGCGGCCTGCAATTCCTTGAAGTCAGCGCCGGAGAAGGCCCCGCCCCGCAAAGCGGCGACATTGTTGTCATGAATGCGATTGGCACCTTGCCCGACGGCACCGAAATTGCCAACACCTATACCCAGGGTCTGCCTTTCGTGGCGATCTTTGGGCGTGAGCAATTGCTGCCCGGCTGGGAAGAAGGCGTTGGCATGATGAAAGAAGGCGGGCAAGCTCAACTGGTGCTGCCCCCTGAGCTGGCCTTCGGCGAAGAGGGCTACGGCATGATTCCCCCGAATTCGCAAGTCGTTCTTGAAATTGAATTGGTCGCCGTGGATGCCCCGCCAACTCCCAAAGAGGTCTCGGATGACGAATGGGTTACCACCGAGAGCGGCCTGCAATATGTTGATCTTGCCGAAGGCGAGGGCGATGCGGCAGTCACCAGCAGCACAGTCACTACACATTATGTGATCTGGGTTCAAGGTGAAAGCGAAAACACGTACATCGTCGACTCGCGCTACAACCAGCCCATCAGCTTTATAGTGGGGCGTCTCGATACCGTCTTCGCCGGCTGGGACGAAGGCGTTAATGGGATGATGGTTGGCGGCAAGCGTCAGCTTGTTATTCCCCCAGAACTGGCGCTCGGTGAAACCAGCAGCGGCGACATTCCCGCCAATGCTACCCTGGTGATGGAAATTGAATTGCTGGATCTTTCCATCCCCCCACAAATGACCGCCGTTGACGAGGCCAACTACACCGAAACCGAATCTGGGTTGAAGTATTACGACTTCGTCGAAGGCGACGGAGCAACCCCCGAAGCCGGTCAAACGGTGGTGGTGCATTACAGCGGCTGGCTGGAAGACGGCACCCCCTTCGACAGTTCTGTAGAGCGCGGGCAGCCTTTCTCCTTTGAGTTAGGAGCCGGGGCTGTCATTGCCGGTTGGGATGAGGGTCTCAGCACTATGCAAGTGGGCGGCAAACGCCAGCTTGTCATTCCGCCTGAGCTTGGTTACGGCGAAGCCGGCGCGGGCGGGCTGATCCCCCCCGGGGCGACCCTGATCTTCGAAGTGGAATTGCTCGAAATTCAGGAGTAGTCCACGCATCCTCAAAGTACACAATATCGAAAGCCCGTCGTCCCCGGCGGGCTTTTTGCTTGACGATTCATTTGGCATTTTCTATACTTTCATTATTGGATAAGTATTCAGAAAGCACAAAAATGTTCAGATCACCACAAAAACGGATTTGCCATATTCCTACATGGCGGCATTTTCTTGGGGGGATCTTCTGCATTGGCCTACTCATCACCGGGTGCGTGCCCGACAAAGGCCAACCCTCCCCGCCAGACATGGTCATCATCCCGGCAGGCTGGTTCACGATGGGGCAAGACAATGAGCGCCGCGCCCACCGCCCCCAACATACGATCTATCTCGACGCTTATAGCATTGATCGCACCGAAGTCACCACAACCGCCTTTGGGGAATTCGTCACCCACACCGGCTTTGAGCCGGCGCGCGGCTGGGACGATGCTGAAGTGAGCGCGTCCGGAGATTTACCGGCCACTGCCATATTGTGGGAAGAAGCCGCCGCCTATTGTGCGTGGATGGGCAAACGCCTGCCGACTGAAGCCGAGTGGGAAAAAGCCGCCCGCAGCACGGATGCCCGCAACTACCCCTGGGGGGATACCTGGGATGCATCTAAGGCCAACACCGCCGAGGCGGGGCACGGCGCGCCTCAACCGGTGGGCAGCTACCCAAAGGGAGCCAGCCCCTACGGCGCGCTGGATCTGTGCGGTAACGCCGCCGAATGGGTCAGCGACTATTTCGCTTTCGACTACTATACCTACTCTCCCGACCACAACCCCCTGGGGCCTGATAAAATTCTCGATCACGGACTGCGGGGCGGCTCCTACGCCGATCCGGCAGAATATACTACCACCTTCTTCCGCAATTCATCTCATTCGGCGCTGCCCAACCCGCGGGTTGGTTTCCGTTGCGCACAAGATTGGGGTTCCGAACCCTGACAAATTCCCCGTTCCTACTGGTAAATAACCTCAGTTTCAAATAAGTCTAAATGTATCCTCGCGCAGAGTGGAGCGACCGGCGGGAGCGTAGTCGAAGCGCATGATTGCGTCCCAACCTCTGCTGAACGTATTGCCGTAGATTCTTATCCAATACGCAGTTCTAAATATGATATGATCGTGCCATTATGCCGCTAACGTTCCACAACAAACTGGGGAGCGCCTACCTCATCTATCTGGGGCTGCTGCCTTCACTGGCGACCTTTGCCATCGTCAGCACATACCCGGTGCGCTACCCCCTTATTCCTGGGCGGGGTGGGAGCCGTGGGGGTATACCTGGCGGCCACCTACAGTTACACCCCTATCCCGGCACGGACGCTGCCCTTAGTGTTCTCATTGCTCGACGGCCCGCTATTCGCACTATTCGCCCTGCGCGGCAGCTTCGATCCGCTGACCTTCGCTATCGAGGGCTATTTCATTGACGGCGCGGCCATTTGGCTTTCGATCCTGGTTTTGGCGCTGGTCTCCCCGCTGCCAACACCCGGCCAGCGCGCCGCCTCGGTCTTCTTCATGCTGGTGGCGCTGACTGTAACGACATCCTTATTCCTGCCCTATGTACGCACATCTCTGGGGGGAATGGAACCGCGCCATCTGGCTGTTGGCCGGGATCGCCGAAGCGGGCATCTTGCGGCATCTCGCTTTCAAGCAAGCACAAGTCGAATGCCAGGAATCCGATTTCAGCATTCTCTACATCGCCGGGCTGGTCATGCTCTGGGTGATGGTCTTATTTTCCGGGCTGGCTCTGCAAGATGCTGGTGTCATCACTCTCGCCAGATAATCGCCATGTTCCCCAGCACCCCCCAAGAATCGAGAAATTCTTTCAGCGTACGCGTATACTGACGCGCCCCATCCACAATCCAGACCTGGCTGGCATCGTAGCCGGTCACAACCACAGTATGCTCAAAGCGCGCCACGACCGTCTCGTAGCCATCGGCATCTACATAGGGAACCGGCGTGCCGCGCCCCACATGCCCAATCACCCAAACAATCACCGGACGGCCTAAAGCAATTTCTGCTTTGATGGCCTCCAGGCTCAGGTTATATACCGCCCAGGCGGGCACACCATGCGCCCGCAACAACTGCGCTACTGGCTCGGCATAGACCCCATAAGCCGCCGGGGGAACCTGTCCCCAAGCGCCTTCTACATTCCCCACAAAGCCTTTGTTCGGGTTATCCGATAGCGGCAACTGATTCTGAAAATTGAGTTCGTCAATCGAGACGTGGAAATAAGCCGCCCAATCCACGGCGGCGCTGGCTTCGCAACTCAGGGGCAAAGATTGTTTGCGACCAACGAAATCTTCGATGCGCACACTGGCAACCGGGGTTGGCGACACATAGCGCGTGGGGATGGGTGCGGGCGTGCGCGAGGCGGTCGGCGTCAGGGTGGGCGGTCGGCGGGTGGCTGTGGGGAGTGGTGTGAGGCTGATCGTCGGTGAGGGGAGTTGCGTGGAGGTGAAGGCTTCGGGCTGCGTGAGGGTTGGCGGAGGGGTCTCAGACGGGAGAGGGGCTGCCGCATGCGCCTGAGGGGATGTGCCATCCCCAACGAAGAGCAGAATCCCCGTTGCTGCGGCAACGGTCAGCACAACCAGCAGGAATCCTCCCACCCAGGGGGGCGCCCTGCGGGGGTGCGGGCGGGCTACCACTTTCTTTGCGCGCCACTGTTCGATCTTAGTCATCCCAAATTACCGCCATATTTCCCAATACACGCCACGAATCCAGAAAATCCTGCACATTGCGCTGGTACACCCAATCGCCATCCAATACCATCACCTGCGACGCATCATAACCAATCACGATGACCGTATGCTGAAAACGCACCACGGTATGCGCCTGCCCGTCTGCAGAAGTATACGCCACCGGCGTGCCGCGCGCCACCCTGCCAACCACCCAAACGATCACCGGTTCTCCGGCGGCAATCTCAGCCTGGAGGGCGGGCCAGCTCAAACCATAGATAGCATCGGCCTCCAGCCCGTAGGCGCGCAACAATTTGGCGACCGGTTTGGCATGCACTCCGTAGTCGTTAGGCGGTATCTGGCCCCAGGCCCCATGCACATTGCCCACAAATCCCAGGTCGGGGTTATCGGAGGCGGGCAGCGCCTGGAAAAAGGCCAGCTCATTAATTGTCACGCCAAAATAAGCCGCCCAATCCACCGCCGAGCGCGATTCGCAATCCAACGAATAAGCCGGCCAGCGCCCGGAAATCCCCTCAATAAAAGCCGATGCAGGCGGCACAGGCGTCGGGGTTGGCGGTGGGGTTGCGGTGAGCGATGGGGTAAGACTGGCTGTGGGAGTCAATGTCAGAGTGGGAGTCAATGTTTCGGTAGGCGTGAAGGCCACCGGCTGGAAAGGCGTCGCCGTAGGCAGGGTTGTGACTCGCGGCTGCGTGCTCACAGGCCGGGTAATGGGCAGGGTCTCTACCGAGGCTGCAGGTGAGGAAATTGGCTGAACTTGCCCCAGGGCGCGCGCTTGAACGCTTTCTTGAAACAAGGCATAGCCAAGCCCGGCCAGCACGAGGATGCCTGTCCATACCAATACGGTGAGATAGAATCTTTTCATTACAAGGTAATCATCTGCCCGGTGGTGGTGCAGGTACTTCCGGGCAGCTCAACAACCTGGAGCGTCAAACCGAGTGCATCAAGAGCCTGCTGAACGCGGCGGGCACTGGCGCTGAGGGATGATGACATAGGGATCTCTTTTTAACATGAGGGCTGGCAGTCCGTTTATTTTTTGTTCTTCCCCACAATGATAACAAATTCCATCTGAATTTTGCGCTTCAAGCCAGCCCACCCCCAAACCGATGAAACGGCTTCGAAAGTTTTCTGTAAGAATTCGTCCCCCTGCGCAGCGATCGCGCGCCTGACCGCCGACCAACTGCGCAGGTAGGCAAATAACGCATTCAGCTCCCACGCCATTGTCATGGTAATCTGCGGCGGATCCAACCGAGTAAGGGGAAAGGGCACATTGCGGTAGTGATCCCAAAGCAATTGATTTTGAGCAGCCCAGTAAGGGTCAATGGGCTTTAGCAACAATTCCTGAATCAAGCCGTCGATTTCAGGAGTTACGGAAAGCCAGGTATAGCCCCAGGCCGCAAAAACCCCATCAGGCTTCAGGATGCGTTGGACCCCGGGCCAGAAGCGCTCATAATTGAACCAGTGCAGGGCTTGAGCTACACAAATCAGATCAAATTGATGGGCCGAAAAACAGGTCGACTCGGCGGCTTGCACAGAATAGGCGACGTTGGGATGGAGAATAGCATTACGAATTTGCCCCTCACTGACATCACTGGCCTGGACATGAGGAAAGTATCTCGATAAATCTACGGCCACCTGGCCGTTGCCGCAAGCACAATCCCAGACCTGAGCATGCTCCTGACACAGGGAGGCTAAATACGCATAAATGGCCTGGGGGTAACGCGGCCGTGCCTGGACGTAGAGATCAGCCTGGTCGTCAAAGAGGTTATGGGGCAAAAGAATGATCACCCCTGATCGACTTCACTCTTCCACCGCAACTTGAATATCAATAAAAAACGGATCCCCAAACGGCGCGCCGTCGGGGTCGAAAGCCTGCCAGGCGCTGCGATAGGAGCCTGGTTCGGCAGGGGCAATAAAGGTCATGCGGATGACAACCTCCGTGCTGCTGAGGGCCGGGTAGAGCGCCTGCGGTGTGGAGGCTTCCAGGGCGGGGCCGGCTACCAGGCGCACCTCATACCCCTTCTGCCAGTTGCACGATCCGGCGTTCTCGACCCGCCAGCGTTTATCCAGCTGCGCGCCGGGGGCCACGACCGTACCGTCTTCAATCGTCACATCTTCCACGAAGCGCAGACCGTTGGCGCATGCGGGGGTCGGAGTTGGCAAACTCTGCTGGGTAAGGCGGGCGGCTTCGGTGGCTTGAAGCTGCACCACCGCCGGATCCTGGGTCGGCGGGCGATAAACTTCAAGCGTCGGCGTGGGGCGCGTATCCCCCGCGCCACATGCCGATACGATCAAGCTGAAAAGGATGCCAATAACCAGACGGTCAATGCGCATGATTGTTCAGATTAGTCTTCAACTTCCTCATCAATGAAAGGCTCAGGGGCCTCTTCTCCCAAAAATCCGCTGCGTATCTGCGATTCGATTTCCAACATCAGATCGGGGTTTTCGCGCAAGTAGTCTTTGGCATTTTCTCGCCCTTGCGCCAACCGCAGGTCGCCATACGAATAATATGAACCGCGCTTGGAAATAATATCGAGTTCGGTGCCAAGATCGACTAGATCGCCGACTTTGGAGATACCTTCGTTGTACATGATGTCGAATTCGGCGGTCTGGAAAGGAGAAGCAACTTTATTCTTAACCACCCGCACACGGGTGCGATTTCCAATCACCTCAGAACCAACCTTAATGGATTGAATACGGCGCACATCCAGGCGCACAGAAGCGTAAAACTTGAGAGCCTGCCCGCCGGTGGTCGTCTCCGGATTGCCGAACATCACGCCGATTTTTTGCCGCAACTGATTGGTGAAGATCACCGCCGTGTTGGTCTGTTTGATCGCCCCGGAGAGTTTGCGCAAAGCCTGCGACATCAAGCGGGCCATTAAGCCCATATGGGCATCACCCATGTCGCCCTCGATCTCAGCGCGCGGCACTAATGCGGCGACCGAATCGATCACGATGACATCGACAGCGCCGGAGCGCACCAGTGTTTCGACAATCTCCAGAGCCTGCTCACCGGTATCTGGTTGAGAGATCAGTAAGTTCTCAACATCTACGCCACAGGCGGCGGCATATTTCGGGTCGAGGGCATGTTCCATATCCACAAAAGCGGCGGTGCCGCCCAACTGCTGGGCTTCGGCAACAATATGCTGACAAATAGTGGTTTTCCCCGATGATTCTGGGCCATAAATTTCGGTCACCCGGCCGCGGGGAATACCCCCCACACCCAAAGCAATATCCAACGACAAAGATCCGGTCGGGATCACGTCCACATTCAAGTGCGTCGCTTCACCCAACCGCATAATCGTACCTTCGCCATACCGTTTTGCTAAATCACCCATGGCTTTATCAAGCGCAGCCTGACGGGCCTCATTCACAGATTCTTTTGCCATAATTCACTCCTTATAACCATTCGATCTCATCGATCTTCCATGCAAGCGTGCCAACACCCTGGTTCACAGCGCTTTCCCTGGACAGAATAGTTCTTTCACCAAACACCATACGATGGTTCATCGTTGCCGAGAAATCGTTCAATTTGCTTGCGGCTTCCCAAAGAGAGCGCATCCGGCAAGGCCTGCAAATTAAAAAACTCATAACATTCGATCTCATCGTCCGAATATCCATTTAGTATAAAATCACGAGACAAAAAAACAACCACATGATCGATCTTACCATATTCAAAATGCGAATACGCACCAAACAAGTCTATGTCTGATAATGTCCCCCCCACCTCTTCCGAAACTTCACGACGAGCAGCTTCTTCTAGCGTTTCATTCCGCTCAACCAAACCCCCAGGCAAGAACCATTGATCTTGATAGACATGCTGTACTAACAGAACCTCATCATCTCGAACCATCAAGACACGAACACCTATTGAAACCGGCTTTACAACAAGCCAGATCACACGCAACAGGATGTAAAAGTACTTTCTAAAAAACGTCATCAAAAAAATTTACCTAAGTTTAGCACGAATGTTCTAGTTGTCAAGGGATTGGAATGGGTTGAAATCTGCCCCTGGGAGCGGCGGGTTTTCCAGGCTGAAACCCTCCCGGCCGCGAAACGAAATATAACTTACCCGCCCCGGCGCAATCTCGAAATAGGTGCTGTACAATTTCCCGGCATACGAAGCCCTGATCTCATAAGTCCCAGCGGGCAGATCGCTGACGACCAGGTTTTCTTGATAATAAGGGTCGCGGTTGACCGTGCCATGCGCATACGAACGCGCCTGCCAACGCTGCCCGGTTCCGATGGATGTGATCGTGACACCTTGTTCATAGACAATCTGCCCGCCGGTATTCATCAGGCGCGCCGCCAGCACTCCCCAGCCCTGCGGCGGAACCAACCACAGTTCCGGGTTGAGGGTGTCGAAATAAGTCAACTCTCCCCAGCGCACTTCCATGTGCAGGTGCGGGCCGGTCACAAACCCGGTATCGCCCACCAAACCTAATTCATCACCCATCGAGACAAACTGGCCGCGCGGCACAAAGACCTGCTGCAAATGCCCATACACGGTATACAAACGGCGCCCCTGAAAACCAAAATCGTGCTGGATCATTACGGCGCGCCCATAGGGGTCGGTGGTATCACCGGGTACGCCGCGGTATAGGCCATACCCGGCCCAAATCACTTTGCCATCGGCGGCGGCCAACACCGGTGTCCCTTTTGTGGCCGGGATGTCTACGCCGGTGTGTACCTGCCCCTCAAAGAAGACCCCACCGTAGCGGTAATCTTCCAGGGGCCAGTTAACTTCATCGGCTGCGATGGGGCGAGCAAAGTAAAAATGATCGTAAGGCGTTGGCTCCCAGGGGATCGGATACAAAGCCGGTCGCCAGGCCGAGACCGGCGGCAGTTCAGCATCGGGGAAAACGAAACGCAGGGGGTCTTCAACCGGTGTGGGGAGGGGCGCGGTCGCCTGGGGGGTGGATTCAACATCCAGTGCGGCAAACACCTGTGTGGGAGTCTCGACCGCGTCCATGGGGGTGGGCAACATATCCTGAGGGGTTTCTGTCCCCTCCGCCCGGGGCGCGTCCACTTCCCCCAGAAAAGCGCAGCCGGCCAGCAGTAACCCCCAGGCCAGGCTCATTATCCAACGGGTGATTTTTTTCCCGGCAATACAATGGAGCAACGGCATCATGGAGTCGGCGTTCCGCTGGGTGCGGGCGAGATGGTCTCGGTGAGGGTCGGCGTGGCGGAGGGCTGCCCGGTGAGCGTGGGGGTGAAAGTGGCGGTCGGCGTGGGGGTGGGCGTATTCGTGGGGATCGTCGTCGGGGTAATCAAGATCTCGCGCGGATACAGTTCCAGCATGGCGGTTTGCCAATCCAGGCCATCGGTGCGCACAAATTCGTTGAAACGCGCCGCCGAGTATACCGCCCGCCAGTTCGAGAAAGACGGTAGCCGCTCCCAGCCATAGGCCTCGGCCAACTGCGTCAGATCCAGCCAGTAGCCAGTCGGGACAGCTAGCGCCATCGCACCGCCTTGTTCATAGGCACGCGGTTCAGCCCGGTAACGGGCGGCGAAATCCCAGGGCAGGTCATGCAGTGGCACACCCTGAGAGCCATCCTGATGACGGGTGCGCACATAGATGCGCCAATAGGTTTCTTGCCCGTAATCTTCACGCACGACGGCCATCCACCCGGCGTTGATGGGTAAAGCGCTGACCGCAAAAGCGCGCCCGGTGTAAAGCCAGTCTTGCTGGTAACCAGGGGGCAGCGGAACTGTCAGCGGGACGTAGGCGTTTTCGAGTGTGGAGAGCAAATCCCAGCCTACTTGCCGGGCAAGTATGTGGCGCAGGGCAATAAAGGCTTCGTCTACCCGGTCATGCAACTGCGGGAAGGGGGCTTCCACATCCTGAAGATCCACCAGCCCCCAGCGCCCGTCAATCGCCCCGGAATCGGGGTTGAAATTTGGGTTCCACAGGGCCGTCGGCTGCGGAATGGGGAACTCCGGCAGCAGGGCAGCCGCGGGGAGATCTACCCACAGCAGGCTCTCGACCGCGCCGGGCAAGGGCACCGGCGGCAGCCAGACTAGATTGGGCTGGTCGAGGGTGAAGGCGGTTAGATAGGTTTGCCGGGGTGTCTCCAGGGTGGTGTAGAGCATCTCGCCAGTGCGGCTCCACACCGGGTAATCACCACTGCCCAGTTCTTCAATTGGCTGACCAGGAATAGTGCTGTCCCATCGGTAGAGTTTGCGCCAGCCGTCTTCCATTACCCCGGCCCATGCCAGAAAACGCCCATCGGGCGACCAGGCGGGGTGCGCGGCCCGTGTCTCACCGGTATGCTCAAGCAGGGTAAAACGATCTTCACCACTCTTATCCAGGTCGGCCAGCCAGACTTGCTCGCGCCCACCACGCGTGGATACGAAAGCGATGTGGCGTCCTTGCGGTGACCAGGCCGGGGCATAGTCGGCGGCCTGATGGCCGGTGACCTGCATCGGCTGCATACTGCCATCTACAGGCTGTAGAAAAATATCTAAATTGTTATCGAAATAGCGCTCATATGCCAGCCACAATCCATCTGGCGACCAGGTTGGTGAAGCCTTGTAGCCAGGGTGATCGGTCAGGCGGCTAATCTCCCCATTTTGCAAATCCCATACATAAATCTGCCAGCCGCCATCGCGGTTGGACGAAAAAGCCAACTGAGTACCATCTGGGCTGAGGGCCGGGGTGATCTCATCCCACGAGCCATCGGTCAGGCGGGTCAGGCTCAGGGTGTCACCTTCCGCAGAGACCGGGCGATACGCATAGAGATGCGTATCCAGTCCGACTTGCATCGAGAGAATCAGCACACCGATTTCTTCGTTGGGGATGGGCGTACGCGCCGGTTGGGCAGGCTGATCGGCAGGAAGTTGGACTTCATCCGGCAGCGGGGAGGCTGTTGCAACAACACTCTCCGCGATAGGGACTGTGCCATCCTGAGTGAGCAGAGTTCCCAATCCCAGGCGTGACCTTAAGAACGGCCAGGCCAACACCAGCAGGACAAGCGCATTGATGGTAAATATTAATATCAATGACAAAGGGGAAAGGACAATGCGGCGTTTACGGCGACCGTTTTTCGCTTGACGATCGCCATGAGCAGGGGGAAGATTCATAGTTGAATTTTAACACACCCACACGATCAGAACTGACGCAGCCAATTGGGAAAACGCGGCTTCAAACGCCCCTGAACGCGCTTGCCCCAGCCTAAAGGAAAGCCATCCAGCATGACCACCACCCAGCCATTCTGCCCCGGAGAGACCAACACTTCGCCGCGCAAGTAGGCATCTAATGCCGGGGCGCCAAGGGCCAGCGGAAGGGTGGTGCGCAGATCTTTGGCCCGCAAACCCATTGCCAAAGCATGGGAGGGTTCGAAACGCTTTTTCTTCAATGTGCCCAGCCACCAGCCCCAATGGATGACCCGCAATCCGCTCAGATCGGGGCAGTTATCGGGCACATGATAGAGATAGGCCCCCTTCAACGCCAGGCGCTCATCGGCAGAACGCCAGTTGAGGGTATCGGTGCAAAATTTATCAAAATAAACGCGTTCAGCTTTTCGGATGGGATCAGGCGCATAGGGCGGCAGGGAGGGGGCAACATCTTGCCCGGAGCGGCGCAACAGGGCGATGAAATGGCCCTCACCGGGAGCGCGATGCGGCCACAGACGCACGGCGCGGGTCAACGCTTCATGACCGGGTTCGTCTACCCAGTCTGCTCTACCCGAAGAAAATCCGGGGAATCGGGGCGGTTCGACCAGCTCAAAATTGGGGTGAGTCTGCAAAAAGCGGGCCAGGGTGCCTTCGTCTTCTTCAGGGGCAAAGGTACAGGTGGCGTAGGCTATCACCCCGCCTGGGCGCACCAATTTTGCGGCATCCTCGAGAATGGCGTCTTGCCGCAGGGCGCAAGTTTCAATCAATTTAGGCATCCATTCGTTGCGCGCTGCTGGGTCTTTGCGGAACATCCCCTCGCCAGAACAAGGCGCATCGACCAAGACACGGTCGAAATAAGCCCCGAAATGGGCTGCCAAACGCGGTGGAGTCTCGTTAATCACCACCGCGTTGCGCGCTCCCCAACGTTCCAGATGTTTCGCCAGCACCTGCGCCCTACGCGTGTTGAGATCGTTCGCCACCAGCAGCCCCTCCCCCTGCATCAAGGCTGCTATGTGGGTGGCTTTGCCACCGGGCGCTGCCGCCAAATCCAACACGCGTTCACCGGGCTGAGGCGCCAGCAACTCGGCAACCGCCATTGCCGATGGGTCTTGCAGATAATACAAACCGGCCGCATGGTAGGGGTGTTTGCCAGGGCGTTCATCGGGGGGAATCAAAAAACCAGATTCAACCCAGGGAACCGGCGTCAACGAGAAGGGAGTTCGTTCGGCAAATGCCCGGGGGGTGATCTTCAGCGTATTAAGGCGCAAGCCCACATCGGGCGGCTGAGCATAACTCGCCAGGAATTCATCGAAGGCATCTTCGAGCAAAATCTCCATTCGGGAGACAAATTGGGGAGGCAAGTTGCTGGGCATGGGAGGGGGTAGATGTTAGAGAGTAGAGAATAGAGGGGAGAAATGGGTAATCCGCAGTTGGGGATGACTAGCACTCAACCTTCCTATTCCAACGCTCTTTTTCCAACTCTCAGTTTTCTATCGTGAATGACGTTTGGGCTTCGTCTACGACCACGCGCTCAGGGCGCATGAGGGTTTCTTCCCCCTCTGTCTCTTCTTCGATCTCCTGCAAGTAAAACAGCACCACAGCCACAGAATAATCGCCCCCCGTCTCAGGAGAACGCAGGTGCAAATTAACTTCCATTTTTGGGTCAATCGTCTCGATGATATTAGCCGCTGCCACAGATTGTCCGCTGGCATCTCGAATAACAGCCTCACCGCTGGGGCGTTTTTGAAAAGGCGTCACTTCCAAATAGAGCTTAACCCGACGCCCATCCGGCCACGGTTTAGCGGTCAGTTTTCGAATGCGCACCTCCTCAGGAGGCACGGGGGCTTCATCTGCGTCGGTAAAGAATATATCCATAAAATTACTCCGGGGATGCGATGCTGAGACCCCGCTCAATGCAGAGCAGGCACATCCAGTTAAATTTCCCAGTGATATTGCACCAGGTAGGCAATATAGGGGCGGCCCTGATGGTATTGAATACCCACCGCCCAGGTGCGCCAGTTGAGTTCATCGCCTGGCGCAGGGGCACGGAACAAGGCCACATAATTGATATTGTGGTATTCATACGGCCAAAGAATATAACCGGCTGAACTGCCGCTGCCATTTTCAAGATCATTGCATTGGCGGGTATACGCCGCATTGAAAACATCATCCATCCAGGGTAGGGCTTCGTCTTTGAAAGCCCCCTGGATCGGCATGCCGCTGCCATCCTGAATACCCCAATCATGAGCGGCGGTATCTTCGAAGAGATTATCGAGTACAGGCACACCCTTAAAAGTAATCTCCGGATTCCACCAACTTATCCGCAGGGTCAACCCATGCGTCGGGCTGACCAACTCAGCCAGAGCGCTGCCATTGCGGGCTTGAATTGCGGTCACAAAATCATCCAGCAACGCTTCCACGCGGGCATCCGCGCAAAATTGGTCGGACGGCACAAGTTCGGTTAAAAAATGGGCATTGACCCACCCGATATCCTCAGCAGGGGTGGCGATCTCCACCCACATGGCATGGGCTACTTTTTGGCGATTACCCGTCTGGCGGATTCCGGTGGCATGGGGATCAAGCGCGGCGACTATATCGTTCTCAACACCGGGGCCAGAGCGCACATTGAGAACATCGCCCTCCGCAACTCGAATAACGCCGAATTCGAGAGACATCGGTTGGGGTGATGGAGGCGCTTCGGTGGCAGTCGGGTCTGCTGCGGGGTTAGTCTCCGTAACAGACGGGAGGCTCGGGGCTGGCTCGGTAGGGAGAGGCATACCCGAGGTGGGCGCGGCTGTCTGCGGGACTCCCATCAGCGCGTTGCAAGCCAACGAAGTGCTTATCATTGCCAACACAATCCAAGTGATAATTTTGCGGTTATTCATGCTAGCATTTCGCAATAAATTGCGCACTCCATCCTTTACTCATCAAACAAGAAAGTTGCCTCGGCGTAATACCGCACACGCTTGGCCGACAAACGCGCTTGCATCCAATTTTGCAAATCTGCATTTTTGGCCGCAAGCGACTTATCCGCCGCTAACTCAGCAATTGGATAGTTCAAGTGCAAGGCACGCGGAGATATTAGAAAACGCGTGCTGCCGGGCGGCATCAGCATGCCTTCGCGGATGACGTATATCACTTCGTCAATTCGGAAGGTGGGCAGCAGAACCAGGCCGGTAAGATCTGGATACAACTTACGAAGGGTGTCCAAATCCATCAGCCGCGTGCGGTCCATGCGCGCTCGATTTTTATAACTATCTACAATCGCGTTGAGTACAGCCACACGTTGCAAAAGCCGGTGCTGCATACTCAACATCACATATGCCCGGTTATCAGAGCAGCACACCGCAGATACCGCATGAAGTTCCTGCAATCGAGTCGCCGTGTCTGCGCAAGTTGTTGTATGCAAGACAAGGTCAGGGATATCTGAGAACCATTCCAACAGCGACTCAGGTGGAATTCCCCAAATGACGTGATACCAGGGGGTAAGATTCAAGCCCGGGTCATCAGGCGTGACAACCTGAGCAACGATATGAGAAAGCCCCAGGCTCTGAATAGCCGTTGTGCGATTTGCGCCATCCAGCACCATATACCGGCTGGTACCATCCCTTAGCGGCACAACAATGGGCGGATTACGAAGTGTCCCGCTGCTCTCAATGGCTTTGGCAATTGGCGGCGTTCGTTGTGGATCATGATACTCATGCAAGATCAACTTATCCACAGGCAAAATAGCCAATAATGGCAAATCTCGAATTTCAGTCACATACTACCTCGCAAGATTTCTCAAAACCAAATCTATTCCGATGATAGTGCATTAGCGTACCACGATTTACGCAATGCGTCAAAAAATTTGGGTTAGGAGTTCGATAGTTACACCCCTATTCCCAGAAATATTTACAGCAACCCGCAGAGGGCAAAAAGTAAAAAATATCCCCAAACAGAGGTACGCCGGTTAAGGCTGGAGCACTCCTGTTTGGGGATGAATGATCTGCGTTTTTGGGAAAACTAGATCATCAAGGCTACTTGATAACCATATACGCTAATCCTACCGTACCGGGGCCGGCATGGGTCCCCACCACCGGGCTGACCTCAGAGAATATCATCTCTTCCACATTGCCCAGACGCTGTTGCGCTGCTTCCAGCAAGGCTTTGGCATCTTCGTACGCAGAAGCATGAAGGGTCGCCAGTTTCACCGAACTGCTGCCTGCAGTGCGCTCTTCAAGGAGTTCGAGCAATCGGGCATGGGCTTTCTTTTTGGTGCGCACTCTTTCAATGGCTTCAACGCGGCCATCTAAAACCGTTAGAATAGGCTTCAATTGCAAAGCGGTTCCCAAAAAGCGGGAAGCGCCACCAATACGACCGCCCCGGTGGAGAAACTCCAAAGTATCTACGGCGAAGACCACCCCGGTGCGTTGGCGGGCATCTTCAGCGATAGCCTTGCACTCCTCAAGAGCAGCACCATCTTTAGCTGCACGGGCTGCTTCTAACGCCTGGAAGCCCAACATCATGGCTACACTTTCCGAATTGACATAATCAATCTTGGCATCTGGGAAGAATTCTATCGCCTGGGTGTAGGAATTTATGGTCCCTGATAGCTTGTCCGAAAGGAGGACACACAATATTTCTTTGCCATCCCCAACGAGCCGTTCAAATATCTCTTTGAAACTCGCCACCGTCGCCTGAGAAGTTGTCGGCATCACATCTGCTGTTTTCAATCGCTCATAGAACTCAGCGGGTTGAATGTCAATGCCATCTAAAAGAGTCTCTTCCCCCCATATGAGCACCTGAGGGATAACGGTGATTTGATATTTTTCAACAATCTCAGGGGGAAGATAAGCGGTACTATCCGTAACAATAGCTACTTTTGACATTGGGGCCTCTCCTTCGAAATATGATGATGACTAAAACGTATGCAAGCTCTTTCAATTATTATATAACCCCTTACCGAGTTGAAGGTTACGCCTGAAGCCATTCGCCCAAAATGGATGTTATGGAGTCCCTTGCAGCCACCAATGCCCTCAGCATCTTCCGCCAATCACTGCGAAGAATTTCCAAGAATCAAAAACATGAGGCATCCCAAATTTAATCTTTTTGTGCAGCTGAAATGCGAAAAATAAATAGTTTCCCCCACCCCTGGCCCCTCCCCCGCCGGAAGGGGGAGGGGGAAAATAAAAAAAATCACCCCGAATATGAGATTCGGGGTGACTCACGTTTGGCGCTCTCGGCGTGACTCGAACACGCGACCCCTTAGTCCGCAACCAAGTGCTCTATCCACTGAGCTACGAGAGCAAGCTGATGGAGGTGATTTTACCCCATCAACACAATTTGAGCAATGACTTCAGGGCTGAACCGATACTACAACACCGAAGGTATTTATATCCAATTTCCAACTACTGCCAATCTCATAGCGCTGAAACTCCTGATAGCTCTCAGCATCGTAGGAATAGGTTTCACCTTCAGCATCGAAGTATACCGAATAGGTTTCAGAACGATTCTCGCCCAGGCGCTGGTCATTGGATAGATTAGGACTCGGCCAATAAGGGGAGAGATCATTTCCCGATACTGTGGCTGCTTCGAGATAGGCCCATTCCATAATGGTATAGGAACAATAATCATCATAGACCTGATATTCGCAGTCTTGGACTACCTCGGCAAAACCGCTGCCCGAATCTACGGTGTAAGGTGTCCCGCAGACTTCTTTCGAATTCGCCACCGGCTCACTGCTAGTATACCGGAATTTTTCGCCACACGAAATATCCTCCGCTGCGTCGGGGAGTTCATCATGCCAGTCTTGATGCTCTACCGGCATGAATGCTTCAATGGGAATTGAGCGCTGCCATTCAAACTGTGTAACGACACCCTGTTTGGTTGTCGTTTTTCCTGAGAGAATTGCAACCGCTGCCAGGCCAATGCAAATTAGCGCAGCAACGATGATGAAAATTACGGGGATTTTTTTGCGTTTTCCGGGCTGAAGGGTTGTCACCGCCTCGATCTGGTCTCCACTGGGGATGCTCAGGGCCGCGCCACAGCCTGAACACTCGCGGGCGGTATCGGGGTTGAGGCGGCCGCAAGATGAGCACGCCACCTGGGTTGCAGGGCCATCTCTAAAAGCGCCGATCACCCTCCCCGCGGCGCGCTGTGCGCCCTCCGTAATATCCGACCCACATTGTGAGCAAGTTGTGGCCGTAATCGAGTTGCGTGTCCCGCAGTAAGCGCAATGGAAATCTGCGCCCGCCGCAGCTTGCTTCAGCAACTTCTCGTCGGTGATCAATTCCTGACGCGCGGCTTGTTCAAACTCTACATCTTCGGGTTGCGGAGACCCACAACTGGCGCAGAAGGCATCTTTGCCGCGATTCAGTCCATCGCAATTTGGGCAGCGCCACTGCAATTCAATGTGTCCGATTTTCTTTTTAGCCATCAGCCTCACCTACCTTCCGAATTTCTTGAGAGCAATTTATAAAACCCTGTACTATTGAAGTAGTGCGGTTACATTTCTTCGCACATATACGACAGCGTAAGCGTGCCCGGCCCAACATGTGTGCCAATCGCCGGGCTGAGATCGATCAGTAATGTTTCACCCACTTCAGCGACCTGCTGAACGCTGGCCAGTAGAGCAGCAGCATCCTCCTGGGCATCGGCATGAGAAACTCCCACATATTGCAAGGTCTGACCCTGGGTGCGCTCTAGCAATAATTCTACCAAACGGGCGTGGGCTTTTCGGCGGGTGCGCACCGATTCGACAGCCTCGATGCTGCCCTCCTGAAGATCCAGAATGGGTTTGATGTTAAGCATCGAACCCAAGAAGCGCTTGCCGCCGCCAATGCGCCCACCTCGATGTAGAAATTCCAAAGTGTCTACTGCAAAAACGATCCCGCTGCGGGAGCGGGCGTTTTGGGCGATTTCTTTGCAAGCAGCCAGGTCTGCGCCGTTCGCCGCGGCGCGGGCAACTTCGAGCAGATGAAAACTCAACTCTGTCGAGGCGCACTGGGAATCGACAATTTCAATGCGCGCATCGGGGAGCATTTGCTTGGCTTGTTCCGCCGAGGCGATTGTGCCAGAGAGTTTACTCGAGATTAGCATCGCCAGGATCTCAGCGCCCTGGTTGTGGAGTTTCTCGAAAACGGTTATGAACTCTGCTGCCGAAGGTTGTGAAGTGGTTGGCATCACCGAAGTCGATTGCAAACGCGTATAAAATTCTACCGGCTGAATATCGACGCCATCACGAAAGGTTTCACCGGCCCAGATCAATTGTAGGGGCACGACGTGAATATCATACTGTTTGACAAATTCTTCGGGCAAATAGGCCGAACTGTCGGTTACAATGGCTACTTTTGACACAATGATTTCTCCTAAAATAAATTTGAGATTTCTCACACAGCTCCCAAAGTTAATGTTTCAATGAACTGCATAAATCCCAATTGTATAAAGTGCGGGGAATTATACCATCCGACGTTCGATGATCTGCCGCGAAATTGGGGCCACTTCGCTGCGCTCACATGCTATACTTAGGCCATTAAGCCTATGAAACATATTGCCCGATCCACCATCATTGTTAGTGTGTTCTTTGGCCTTGAAAAGCTGCTGGGATTTATCCGCCAGACGATCATCGCCCGCACAACCGACATCCCAGAATTAGATGCTTTCCACGCTGCCAATAACTACCCCGATCTGCTCTTCGCGTTAATCTCTGGCGGGGCGTTAGCTATGGCGCTGATCCCCGTGCTTAGTGAGCGCCTGGAGAAGGATGGCGCCAAAGCCGCCTGGGATGTCTTCTCCCGCATCGGTAACCTGCTTTTTCTCGTCACGGCTGGATTTTCGGTCTTGATTGCCGTGTTCGCCGAGCAGATCGTCACCGCCCGTTTGGGCGTTGTGCCCGGATTCAGCGCCGAGCAGCAATCGCTGGTCATCGAATTAATGCGATTGAATCTAATCGCTACGGTGCTATTTTCGATCAGCGGATTGGTGATTGCCGGATTACAAGCCAACCAGCATTTCTTGCTCCCGGCGCTGGCTCCCAGTATGTATGATATCGGCGCGCTGATTGGGGTGGTGATTCTCTACCCAGAGCAGGGCTACACCCTGGGGGGGATCACGTTACCCGCTCTGGGGCTGGGTGTGCATGGTCTGGTGTACGGCACAATTTTGGGAGCATTCCTCTTTCTAGTGATTCAAATTCCTGGGCTGGTGCGCTTCAAATTCAAATGGACGCCGCGCATCAACCTAACACATCCCAGCGTTGTAAAAGTGCTTAAGCTAATGCTACCGCGCATTGGCACGGTCTTATTCATCCACATCATTTTTCTGGCCCAAGATAACCTCGCCTCACGCCTGGTTACCGGCTCGGTCACTGCGCTGGTGTATGGCTGGCTCTTCATGCAAGTCCCCGAATCGTTGATCGGCACAGCCATTGGAACCGTACTCTTGCCGACACTCTCCGAACAGATTACTCGTCAGGATTGGGAACAATTCCGCATCACGCTTAATAACACCGTACGCGCCATCCTGGCGCTGACCTTGCCCAGCGCTGTGCTGCTTGCCGTAGGAATCCGTCCGGTTGTGGGTATCCTGGGCTTTGATAGCGCCCTTTCTGAATTGGTCGTCTGGACATCACGCGCCTACATGGCCGGGCTTGTTGGTCACTCGTTACTCGAAGTAGCGGTACGCGCCTTCTATGCGCAGCAAAAGGCACTGACGCCTTTATGGGTATCGGGCATCACAGCAATATCCTTTATTTTGATGGGATTGTTTCTGGCTCCCGCACTGGGCGCACCGGGTATCGGTCTCGCCAATACGTTGGCATTTAGCGCCGAGGCCGCTTTTCTTATGTGGCTGATCAGCAAGAGCATTCCTGGCTGGCTGAAAATTGGGAAACCCCTGCTGCGGATCTCTCTTGTGGCGCTGATCGGCGGCTTGCTGGCCTATACTCTACTGAACTTGTTACCCCTGGCAACTTTCTCTACTGTAATGAGCGTGCTCGCCATGGCAGCCGTCTTGGGCGGCATTGGTCTCTTGGCGCTGCCCTTCATTTGGCCGGAGATCAAATTATTGGGGCGGCTCTAGCATTCAAAGTAAAGGGTTTTCAGTAATCGCACATCACGCGAAGAAAATGAAGTATGGACCAAACACGTTATACCGAATTTCTCATATCCTATACCAAAAGTGCGCTGGACAATAGCGATGGCACATCTACGGGTGCCGATCACTATCTCAGCGCGCAAAAGAAACCCGGATTCTTTGCCCCAACCGAGAAAAAAGCTGCTTTTCACCGGGTGCGCAAAGTCTTTGCCGAAATGCGCGACCGTCCCGTCTGGCTGGTGCTGAAAGCGCTGGGTTTGTCTACTGAAGAATTAACGTAACAGGAGAAGGAGTCCCCATATCTATGACCCCCCGTGAACGCGTATTGGCGGCCATCAATCACGAAAAACCAGATCGAGTACCTATCGTCCTGGGTGTGAGCAACGCCACCGGCATCAAAATGAAAACATATCAGGGAATCAAAAAGCTAGTCGGCATCGAGGCCCCAGATGATTATATTTACCAGTGGCCGGAATTAGGAACCGCGAAAATTGATGAAGCAACCATGCAGCGCCTGCACAGCGATGTGCGCGGCGTCCGAGATCTGGAGCCAGCCTCGGTGCTGAAACGCAACCGAGAGCGCCCTCCACACAGTGATTTCGTTGATTCGTGGGGCAGCGGCCAACGTGAGGTCGAGCCGGATTACTGGTATCCTGGCGTTCATCCAATCCCCGATGCAAAAACCATCGGAGATATTGAAAATTACCCCGGCTGGCCAGATATGAGTGACCCGACGCGCGTGGCCCATGTGCGCGCACAAGCCCAACAGCTGGCTGAGCAAAACGAATATGCAATCCTTGCAACCCCCTGGCTGTTATTCCCCTTTGAGCGTGCCCACGCAATGCAGGGTATGGATGTCTTTTTGCTTAACATGGCAATGGATCCCGACTTTGCTAAAGCGCTGCTGACGAAAATTGGTAAGGTATGCAAAGAATTAATGGGGCCATTTTTGCATGAATTGGGCGACAATGTGGACATCATCAAAATTGGTGATGATCTTGGAACCCAAGAGAGTTTATTGATCTCTCCCCAAATGTATCGCGATATTCTCAAACCCATCCACGCGGATCTCATTCAATTCATCAAAGAGCGCACAAAGGCCAAGGTCTTCTTCCATACCGATGGCGATGTCGTCCCGCTAATTGACGACTTCATCGAGATTGGGGTCGATATTCTCAACCCCATTCAAACCTCAGCCGGAAAGATGGCCGACCTGGCAGCATTGAAGCAACGCTTTGGGAAAAACATGGTCTTTTGCGGCGGCATTGATACCCACAAGGTTTTACCTTACGGATCACCGGATGATGTGCGCCAGGAAGTCAAACGCGTCATCGAGCATTTAGGCCCCGGTGGGGGATATATGGTTGCTTCGGTGCATACCATCATGACCGATGTTCCTCCGGAAAATGTCCTTGCGATGGTGGATGCCGTCGAAGAATTTGGAACATACCCCCTTCGATAAAAAGAGCCGGTGCGTTCGCACCGGCTCTTTTTTTATTTACTCTTTCTCATAGGGCTGCCCATCGGCGGCGGGCATTTGCCCACGGCCAACTACCCCAGCCAGCGCCACCATTGTAGCAATGTAGGGGAACATGAGCATCACCTCGGATGGAATTGGCACTTTGAGAATTGCCATCTTCGCCGATAGCGCATCGAAGAAGCCAAACAAAAGACCCGCGCCAAATGACCCAACCGGGTTCCAATTCCCAAAGATCATCGCCGCTAACCCAATGAACCCGCGTCCGGCGGTCATCACTTCGTCAAAGCGACCTACCGAACCCAACGTAAAATAGGCGCCCCCAAACCCAGCCATGAAACCGCCCAAAATCACCGATAGGTAACGCGTGCGGAATACATTAATGCCCAATGTATCAGCAGCTTTGGGATGCTCACCCACCGACCGGGTGCGCAATCCCCAACGGGTGTAATACAATCCCACAGTCAGCACGATCAAGAAAATGTATACCGCATACACAAACATGTTGTGCTGGAACATAATTGGGCCAATGAAGGGGATTTTCGACAACACCGGCACTTCGATGGTGGGGAATCGCCCGGGGTCATTCAGGTGCTGGTATTTTTGCAAGAACTTCGCCGAAAGGAACGATGTGATTCCGGTCGCGAAAATATTAATCACGGTTCCGGCGATAATCTGATCGGTCTTATACTTGATCGACAGTACAGCCAGAATCGAAGCCAGCAATCCGCCCGCTAACACTGCCGCCAACAAGCCAATCCAAATATTCGTCACACTGCCCACAAAAGCGCCTACAAACGCACCAGTCAGCATCATGCCCTCGATGGCAATATTAACCACACCAGAGCGTTCACACAAAACGCCAGAAAGCGCGCCAATAGTCAACGGCACAGCTTTCACCAGAGCGCTGCGCAGCAAGCCAGCCAGGTTGAGGGTTGCCCCCGAAGTCGCCCAAGTAAGAAATCCAAACACGAAAATCATGGCAACAAACCCCAAGGTCAGGTTGGTGCGTTTGCCAAAACCACGCGCTAATTGGTAAGCGCCCAAAGCCGCGCTAATGAACGCCAGGGAATTTAGCATTGACAGGCTGTTGAAAACCCAATCGGGCAATTCCTGCGCCGAACCGCCGGGTGTCAACCCAAAGGTTGTGACAACTTCGGGATCCAGCCCACGGGCGAATAATAACCACAACAGAACAGCCACGGCCAAAAAGATGATTCCCATCACTCGCCGTCGAGTGGGCGAAATATATTCAACATTGTTGTTCGCAGTCATTGTAGCCATGGGTTAGTTGCCTCCCCAGCCACGCAAGGTTACCGCGTCCAAATCCATATCCGGCTCCTTGAGGCGATAAATTGTACGAATAATCGCAGGGGCAGCGATGAATGCCAGGATAGCTGCTTGCAAAACAGAAATAATGTCAATGGGGATACCGGCGGTCAACTGCATTTGGATCGCACCGTTGCGCAAAAATCCAAACATGATCGCCGATAACACCACGCCAAATGGGTGGCTCTTCCCCAACAACGCCAACGCAATCGAGTCGAAACCATACCCCGATGAGAAAGCCACTGCCAGATTATGATTGACACCCAATACCTCATTAGCGCCCGCCAAACCCGCAAGACCTCCCGACAAGAACATCGCCAGTACCGTGCTACTGACAATGCTCATCCCGGCATATTTTGCCGCTCTGGGGTTGGCGCCAACGGTCCGCAGGGTAAAGCCCCAAGTCGTCTTGAACAAGAACAAATAGACTAAATAGGCAACCCCCAACGCGATAAAGAACCCAATGTGAAAGCGAATCGGGTTCTCGAAAAAGCGGAATAGCTTGGCCGAATCTTCAATAGGTGCGCTAACCGGAGTATAACCTTCGGGGTTCTTCAGGGGGCCGCGCAATAGAAACTCACTCAACCGAAAGGCAATGTAGTTCATCATGATCGTATTGATGACTTCATGCCCCCCCGTTGCTGCTTTCAACCACCCTGGGATGAAGCCCCACAAACCACCGCCAACAAAACCGGCCAGCAAGGATATTGGCACATGGATGATGGCAGGCAGGCCTTTTAAGAAGATGGCTGCAACGACTGTGGTTGTCGCGCCGATAAAAATTTGCCCTTCTGCGCCAATATTGAACAACCCAACGCGAAAGCCCAGAGCAACCGCCAATCCGGCAAAAATGTAGGGCGTTGACTGCACCAGACTTTCGAAGAACGGGTTAACTGCTTTGCGAATTTCCTCCGGGTCTCCGGCCTGGAAGGCGTCGATGATACGGGCAGGATTCCCAACGGAGCCATTGAACAAAGCCTGATAGGTTTTCCAGGCTGCATTCGCTCCAATCTTAACCGCTTCCCAGGGAGAACTGCTGAAAGCGGCATAAACTTCTTCGGTTGTAATGGCGACCAAGAGTCCACCCAATATCAGGCCGCTGACAATGGCTAAAATGGTTACAGTCAGGGGGCTTTTCGAAATTTCTTCCAGAAAGATTTTGCCTGCATCTTTCTTTTTGGGCTTCCCGTTTTCCTTGTCACTCATAGATTATTCCTCATATCTCAATTAGCTGCCGGCTTCTTCAACAACACCAGCCATGAGCAGGCCAATCTCTTCTTTGGTAACATCTTTTGCATCTACTACTGCAAGTATCGCTCCCCGGTACATGACCGCGATGCGATCTGAAAGCTCCATAATTTCATCTAACTCGGTGGAGACCAGCAAAACGGCGCAACCTGAATCGCGCTTCTCGACCAGGCGGTTATGAATATATTCAATTGAACCGACATCTAAACCGCGAGTGGGTTGAGCAGCAACCAAGAAACGAATCGGGCGCGAGAATTCTCGCCCTACGATCACTTTCTGCTGATTTCCTCCAGAGAGGGATCCCACCGGGATAAGTGCACTAGGGGTGCGGACATCGAAGTTCTCGATGATTTTTTCTGCATTTTCGAGAACGACCTTATTTTGAACCACGACGCCTTGCGCATAAGGGGCCAGGTAATAGGTATTCAACACCAGGTTATCTGAAATTGTGGCCGTCAGCACCAGACCATCCTGCTGCCGATCTTCAGGAATGTGCGCTGACCCTAATTCGGTGATCTTACGGGGGGTAGCCGAAGAGATATCTTCATCAAGCAAGGTTACTGAGCCGCTAACGGGGTGTGTTAACCCGGTTAAGGCTTTGACCAATTCGGTTTGTCCGTTTCCCTGAACCCCCGCGATCCCCAAAATCTCCCCTGCATGTACCTGGAAGGAAACATCCCGAACGGCAACTTGATCGATGTCATCGAGCACAACCATATTCTGCACATCTAACACCACATCGGTCGGTTGAGCCGGTTCTTTATCAACGTGCAGGTCTACATCGCGCCCGACCATCATCGAGGCCAGCGTCTTCTGATCGGCTTCTTGGGGTGTGGTTGAACCGACTACTTTTCCGCCTCGGATAACCGTAATGCGATCGGCAAATTCCAGAACTTCTCGCAGCTTATGCGTGATAAAGATGATTGATTTGCCATGTTCGACCAATGAACGCATAATGGAGAAAAGTTCATCCACTTCCTGCGGCGTGAGGACTGCGGTTGGTTCATCTAGAATGAGAATGTCGGCCTCGCGGTATAACAGCTTGATAATTTCTACGCGTTGCTGAACACCAACGGGTAAATCGCGCACATATGCATGAGGATCTACTTCGAGATGATATTGTTCTGAAATTTCTTGAATGCGTTTTGCGGCGGATTTTCGATCTAGAAATCCCCCAAACTTTGTGCTTTCATCTCCCAACATCACGTTCTCTGTCACCGTAAAGACAGGCACCAACATGAAATGCTGATGAACCATGCCAATACCGGCAGAAATCGCATCGCTGGGAGATTTTACGTTAATCTTCTCATCTCGGACAAATACTTCCCCCTCGTCCGGGTCATACAATCCATAAAGGATGTTCATCAGCGTTGTTTTCCCGGCGCCATTTTCCCCTAATAACGCATGGATCTCACCCTGTTGGAGGGTCAGGTCAATATGGTCATTCGCTAGCACGCCTGGGAATCGCTTCGTAATTCCACGTAGCTCAAGAATTGGTGCCATAAGTACCTCATCGATATTCTTAGGGATCGTGCAATTTCATGAAAGATCTCTTCTCATTTCATTTGCTGCACAACGCCTAATTCTATTGTGTTGATCTCCGTGCTCTTTTTGTACTCCAGCAGAAAGCTATGTGTGGCGTCGGTGATGTTGTTTTCGACAAACCCACAAGCACAAGGTATTAGCTCACGATTATATCATGATGGTTCGGAAAAGGGATCTCATGGGGGTATTCCTAAATAGACTGTACAAAGTACTTAGGAAGAGATTTTCGAAAAATAGGGCTATTTGGGTATTCTTATAAACCCAAAAATAGAAAAACGGTGCGCAGTGTATGCTGCGCACCGTCATATTCACCTAGTTGATAGCCTGAGCTATCAAATTTCGGCTTAGTTCTAGAAGTCTTCTGCGGAGACACCGGCAGCGTCCAGCACCTGGCGGAAGGGATCAT
>CAYFMI010000018.1:0-57668 GCA_964344175.1 uncultured Anaerolineales bacterium | reverse complement strand
ATTGATCCTGTTCTTTAGGCGTCAGCTTTGATGGGATATGAAATCCCATTTGACTGACTTTAAGATTTACTCCCAATTCAAGCTGGCTCAATTCATCCGAGGCGCGGCCCCGCCGGCGCATTTTTTTTCCGCTGACAATGTCCGCGAAGATGTTGGTATCGTCATCGGGAACATCTTCCCCCTGAAGTTTGTACGGTAAATCCGAAATATCACGGGGGGATAATCCCACCAATTTCGCCAGGTGCGGCACCGATTGACCAGAAAGTTCAAAATCCAGAATCAGGTTTTGCAACTTCTCTTTCCGAAGCAGCATGGGGTCGGCGGAAGTAATTCCAGTCAAGGATCTTAATACCCCGCTCCAGCAAGCATAGGATATTTCGGCGTTATAGGAATTGCATTGGTATGGCAGCACCCTTGCTCCCTGGGTGATTGCTTTTTGCAACAAGGTATCCGCCAGATGGCTTTTACCAATCCCTGCCAAACCCTGAATGGTCAGCCAGGCGCTCTCGCCCCCCAAAATCTGGCGTAGAACTTTCTCGCATTCAGCCTGTTGCCTATCACGGCCAATAATGTGATTTCGTTGGTGTACTCTATTCAGTAATGTATCGGTGCGAGGGCCATCTACTTGAAAAATAGGGATTGCTTTCTGCTTGCCTTTCACGGTTATGGGCGACAAAGCCGTGAAAAAGAAAAAATCGCTAATTTTCTCTTTTACGGACTGGCTGATAAGAATCTGCCCCGCCTCGGCTGCGCCCATCAAACGGGCTGATAGGTTGACATCATCACCCATAACGGTATATTCGCGCCGTGTGGATGAGCCAACCTGACCGGCAAAGGTCTTCCCAACGGTAATCCCAATGTGATGCTGGATTAACGGGTGGTGGATATTGGACAACAGGTGATGAGCGAATTTCTTTTGCCAGCGTTCATTCAATTGTGTGAGTTCCACATTCATTGTAAAGGCAGTTCTCACCGCTCGCAGAGGGTCATCTTGGTGGCTGATTGGCGCGCCAAACAGAGCCAGCAACTTTGTGCCTTTGCGATAAGGGTCAATACGCGCGACAATGCCCCCATGGCGAGTGATAATATCACTCACCGTATTAAAATATGCGCTGAGGAGATGGGTGACTCGCGAAACACCATCTTTTCCCCACATCGACAATAGATCATCGAAGCCGGTGAAGTTGCAGAAAAGCACTGAGGCCGTTAAAAATTCACTTTCGACTCTGCGCTGTTGGGCGTGAGCAATGATCCGTTCCACTAGCTCATCGGCAATATATGGAGACAGAGCGTGAATTTGCGCAAGTGTCTCTTCCATGTGCGCAACCAGAGCCTGCGGGCTTGCATCCAAAGGAATTGCACCTCGGGCGCGGCGCTTTTCTGCTTTGATTTCAAAACTGCTCAGGTCCTGGTCGGGGTTTAAAACTACCCGATAAAAGCCTTCCGCAGCATCTTTCAATACAAAGGACGGATCCAGATAATCGGCTGTGGTTTGATTGATGACAAGCTGTCCAGGGCCAGTTAATACCCCTTCGGCAGTCATTGTTTGCGTTACAGCATCCCCCAGAATAACGTATTCCATGCGTTTCGCTGAGCCTATGCTGGCTGCTAAGAACTCTCCGGTGGATACGCCAACCTTCATGCGCAAGCGGCTGTTCTCCATAGCTGACTCAATACTCGAAAAGCCTTCAATTTCGCGCAGCATGCGCATGCCGGCCCGCACTGCCCATAGGGCATGTTGATGATGTTCCTGTTCTGGGAAATAAACCAGCAACGCATCCCCGGCAAATTTTAGCAAGATCCCCCCGGACGAAGCGACAACCCTGAGCATAGCTGTGAAGTATTCATTCATCTTGCCGGTCAGGCGCTCGGCGCCCTCAGGCCCTAATACCGCTAAACGTTCCGATAAGGCGGTGAAACCACTCACATCGGCGAAAAGCAGACTCCCGGCGAGGCATTCCCCACTTACCAGGCCTGGGACAGGCTGCCTGATTTTCTCCTGCGCCAGATTGCTGGGAATCAACGTGGAAATCAGATAAACCAATGAACGCAACCGATCGAGGGCCTGGATCAATAACCTGCGCTGAGGTTCACCACTGGATAGTTTGCGCCACAGATCAGGAGGCAGATACTGTTCTAAATCTGCTGGAAATTCTAAATCGAGGGGGGGGTTCATTCGGGAGGTTGGCTCCACTCAGAGGGAAATAGCTATCCGATAAGGATAGCTATTATCAAAGTCATTCTATTTTTTGCTGCAAGCACAAAGGCCTAGGCACTAGAAACAAAGGGCACCCCAAAAAGAGATCATTTTCCAACCGAACTGAGTAGGCCTAAACAATAAGATCCGTTCTTATGCAGGCAGCAGTGTTAATCATCGATCGAAAATAATGCCCCCAGGATGTCCGGTTTAACCTTTCTGATTTTCTCTTGGATCGAGATGATCGTCGTTTTCCGCAAGCGTTCTGCCATGACGCCCATAACCTGAACTGCGAAATTGGGCGTTTGTTGGACTAAATATTCGAATCTCGCCCGGTCAACAACAGCTAGCCTGCAGTCGGTTACTGCTTGAGCTGTCGCACTGCGCGGCGAGTCGTCAACCAAAGCCATTTCGCCAAAAATTTCATCTGCGCCAACTTGATTTACAGTGACACCTTCCAGTTTTAGTTCAACTTCACCCGTGAGAATGGCATACATTACATCACCTGCATCTCCCTCTTCAAAAATCACAGCACCCTGGGTGAATTCTTGGGTATTCTCTTCTTGTTGGAAAATAGTAAATTTCGTCATAATATAACCTCTTCTAAATATCAAAACCCTTGTATTTTGCAGCTTCACAGGAGAAAGTCCCAAGAGAATTTAGCATACTACGTTTGCTCCACTGATCCATTATTCTTGTGCACCGATATGATTATACCCTCTTACTGGATACCTTTTACGACACATTGAGTCCAATATTAGCGAGAGTTACACGCGTACAATGGTGAACGCGTGAATTTTCAACGAAGTGCGTAAAGCAAAATTGATTCGGCCAGTTGGATCAATCTTTATGGCGGCGCGCACGCATTTCGCTGGCTTTCTGCTGTAACTCCTGGAAAAAGTTCGTTTCGGTGATCGCCTCAACTTGCTCCTTCTGTCGAGTACGGTCAATGATTATTTGCAATGCAGCAACCTGTTTTTTTAGTTTCTCTTCACGAGCACGAACTTTCTCAATCATCAGGTTGAATATCACCGTCAGGGTGACGACTTCATCACGCGTCTTGGTTTTGCTCACTTCCGCCAAAGCATATTGCCCCTCACCAATGCGTTCCGCCACGCGTGAGAGTGAGCGGATTGGTGCGGCAATACGATTTGAGATCAAGACAACCGACATAATCAAGATCAAATAGGTGAGGATGAATGCCGGAATGACGGCGGTTTTTATGCGATTTTGCAAGGCGATAACGCTACTGGCCTCGTAATCGACACCCACAGCTGCGACAATTTTTCCATCCGAATTGGTGATGGGGACAAATCCCGAGATCCAGGCGCCCCAATCATCTTCGACAATATTCGTGGAAAGAGTCTCTTCCTTTAAGCCTTCTAAAATCACCGACGGCGGAGAAGGGATATAGGTTTCACGGAATTTTGCGCCAATGGGAGGATCCATAACAGCTCCCATACTTGTAATGAACTCAACCACACCCGGCTCTGGAGAGAGATAGGTGTAGGGGTAAGCTCTTGGATTGCTGGTATGCACCAGATTCAACCACGTTGCCATCTCCCAAAATCGCTCATCCTCCATGCCAACCGGCCATTCAAGGCTATCGTCGTAATTGGGATTCTCATAAAGCGCCTGGTGTGTACCTCCGTCGATGCCATTAGCCGCGGTTTGAGCGACAACCAATAAACTGGAATATAAGTCATCCATTGCTAATTGGGTTGAAAATGTGTAAAACCAATAAAATGCCCCGGCAAACACAACGGTAAACAATGTCGTAAATAAGATCAACATCTTAAAACGAATGCTGAGAAAAATTCCCTGGTTCGGATTTTCATTGATGCTCATAATCCAACCTCCATGTTACCGGATGGTGCGAATAACAGATCTGACAATTGCATCCTCAGAATCGAGGCAATAATGATCAAAATAAATCCCCTCGACAATATCCTGGGTTATCGAAGCATCGATGACAAAAGCAGCATCTGTTGGAAAAACGAGCAAATGCATGGGGGTCGCTTCAGTAAGGTCATGCCCATCGGAATCAAATGAGTTTTTAATCATCGGTGGTTCTATATAATCCACGCCTAACTCAAACGCTCCACACGCTCGAAAAAAGAAGTTAAGCAATCGTTGGCGGTACAAGACTTCTTGTTTGTCATCCGCTTGCTCAGGGGACTCAATTTCCGCACAGAAGCCGATTGGTACGGGGTTGTTGTACTTTTGCGCATCCAAAGCGATTTGATGCAATACGTTTTGAGCAGTCAACTGCGTGACACCCGCTCCACGATGTGCTGGATCAATACCAATATATCGGACAAAACCAAAATTCCGCTTGATGAGGTAATTAAAAAGGATAAACCCAATTGCCTTATCATGTTTTAAGATCAACCAGTGATGGGGTAAAACATGTTCATTGAGTACCTCACCTAACTCCATGCTGCGCTGAATTTGAGTTTGGTAACGCCGGTAATTGGGGAAAATGAGACTAAAATACTCCAGCAGGGTTACCTGAAATTCACTCTCATGTGGCTGTACTTCGTGAAAGGTAATCATGATGAAAAATCAATCAGATCACTACCCCGTTTTCGTCGCGCTAAACGAAAATTCAACATACTTTGATCGTAATGCAGCCACATTTTTCGGGCAGCCCATAGCGTGCCCGCCGCGACAATTACACCAACCAATAGATACACCCAGGCCGCCCACCCAAACGGCAGCCATCCGCCCCTTTCTGCCCATAATAACACCAGCAAGAACAAACAGGCGCCGATAACCCCCAAAGCCAGTAAATATCCATCCAAAAAGGAGCTAACCCGGCCACGCTTCTCATCAGGTATCAAACCTTGCAAAGATTTGCGGGCGGGCTCATCCAACCCGTAGAGGGCAGCACGTCCCAATAATCTTGCCAGGAGAATCATGAAAATGCCAGGAAAAACTAAAATCCCAATCAGGAGAATCAAACTGGCGGCGGGTAAAAACATGAATATTCGCTTCAACTCGAACTTGTTTAAAAGCCGGCCTGCCAGCAAGATTTGCACAGTCACAATAACTACTGTCTGCCCAATACGCATCAACCCAAATACCGATTGGAAATCTGAACCCTGAAAACTGGCATTGAGAATATCTAAAAATTTATACTCTATCAACGTCAGCGCAAACCCCATCCCCAGCATCACAATTGTAAGATATCGGAATATTTCTACATTCTTGACGAAATCCCAACCATCGGCAAACATCTTGCGCAAGCTTCCTAATGTACGCCCCTGGTCAGATCGGGTAAACACCTTGTGTCCAAGAACTTCGTAAGCGACGAAAGCTAATAACAACAATACCGAATTTAGACTCAGCAATTCATAGGTTTCTCCGCCGCGAGTTGTAATATACCTCGCCATGCTGGCGGCAATGGTATTGCCGACAATGCCGCCAACCACGCCGCTAGCGGCGATCATTGGGAAGAGACGTTTCGTTTGCTGAATGGTAAACAAATCGTTAGCGAGCGCCCAGAATACAAAAGGAATCACCAACATCTGTTGTTCTGCGATTACATACAATGCAGGGTAGGTTCCCCATCCTGGGACACCCAGCGAAAACAAGACGCGAATGAGCAGGTACAGAAATGCCAGCCCCAGTATAATCCAGCGCAGGAATTCTTTGCGAGGCCAGCGATCAATAACTGCGGCCATAATGGTTGTGCCAATTAAAATCAGCACCATATCGAAAATCCACAATAGCGGCAAATGCACAATTCCAATGACTTCCAAGAATCCACGGGTCGAGACTACAAATGTCGCTTCTAATGTCAGCATGTTCAGCGCTATGATGATAGAAAACAACGCAAAAGCCTTGTATTCACCAGATCGAATGTTCAATATGCGCATAATGCCCTTTCTAAATTTCTTGGAATATTTACCGCAGTGATAATATACCATATCGTATAGAAGGTACGTACCCGCCAGAAAAATCCATCAATGCATTAATTTCAAACCCATCAGGAATTGCACAGTCCGAAAAAGACATTCTATAAATAGGGGGAATGGGGCGCGGCGCGGCCCATTCCCCCTATTTTCGGTCTTTCCCTGCGTAAGTAACTCCTGTGAATATGAAGACTGTAGCAAAACTGAACTTAGGAGCGCATCTTTGAGTATTTTTAGCAAGCACACAAGGAGACATAACCAGGGGAGGCTACTTTGTGAGATGCCATGCAAAACAAAGTAAGACCAGGTTATCTATTTCTATTACTCCTCCTCGCATGAGCGCGGGAGGCTGCAATACGCTCAACACCGCGCCGCCCGCGCTCACACCTCCAATAACAACGGCAACCCACGCGCCAATCGTTACACTAATCCCAGCGAATATATCGATATGCTACCAATAGATGGGTACAACCGCTGGTTTACCGTTCACATCCTACCCCTGGGGCTTCTTTGCCAGCCATCCTAAACAAATTCGAGAATAGAATAATGGAAAAGCCACCCACACACCTCAAAAATATTATCCTTGCACTATTGTTCATTTCACTGGCAACAATATGGGGCTGCGCCAGCCCGCCGCCAGAACCCGGCCCAACCACCCTGCCAACCGATACCCCAGCCGACAGCAAATATGAACACCCCGGCGACTATCAGGTCTTCATGATGATTGCCGGCGTAGAGCGCACTTTCTATCTACATATTCCCCCGACATATCAACCCGGCGTACCTATGCCGCTCGTCTTCAACATCCATGGAAGGACAGATACCGCCGAGCATCAGCAAGAGATGACACAAATGAATACCAAAGCCGACGAGAGTGGCTTCATTGTTGTTGCGCCGCAAGCAGAGGACAATCCCCCAACCTGGTGGGGGGCGGTTCCCGGCACAACAGGCGCACCGGATCTCACCTTTTTTGCGGCCATGCTCGACAATCTGCAAGACGAGTTGAGTATCGACCCGGCGCGCATCTATGCCACCGGCTTCTCCAACGGCGCGTCGATGGCAAATCGACTGGCTTGCGCCTTTTCAGATGTCTTTGCTGCCGTGGCCCCGGTTTCTGGCGGACATGTGGGATATTACAAATGCGAAGCCGCCCAGCCGATTTCGGTACTGGCGCTGCACGGACTGGAGGATACGATAATCCCCTTCGAAGGTAATGAGAATAACCCGCTTGTCCACGACTGGATGGGAGCCTGGGCGCAGCGCAATGTGTGTGACATCGCTCCCGCAACCGATTCACCGCACGCAGAGATCACGCGCTCTATTTGGGAGGGCTGCCTGCCCGGAGTGGATGTGATTCTTTTTGCCGTCGCAAACGCCGGTCACACCTGGCCGGGTTCCGATTTCGCAGCCGATTTCGGCACCACCCAGACCATCCATGCCACAGATCTCATCTGGGAATTCTTCGCCGCGCACCCCAAAGCTGAGGGAACGATCACGCCCCCCACCCTGGAACCCACCCCCGAGCCGGTTGCCGGTTACGCAGCGCCAGGAGATTATTTTGATCTCATCAGCAGTGATGGCTATCAGCGCACATTCTGGCTGCACGTTCCGCAAAATTACGATCCCGAAATGCCCATTGCGCTGATCATCAATTATCACGGGCGCACATCGAACGCTTTCGATCAGGCCACATTGAGTGAATTTTCCAACACGGCCGAAAAGTATGGCTTTGTCGTCGTCTACCCCCAGGCTACCGGCAACCCCACCACCTGGGAAGACTTTCCCGAGTCGGTCAGCGGGGTGGATGATGTGCAGTTTACCCACGACTTGATAGCCCATCTCTCCGCGTATCTCAATATCGACCCGGCGCGCATCTACGCCACCGGGCTTTCGAACGGCGGAGGGATGGCAAACCGCCTGGCCTGTGCACTCGCCGATCAGATTGCCGCCATCGCCCCGGTAGCAGGGGGCTACTATTATTGGGAAGACTGCGCCCCAACTCGCCCAGTTCCGGTCATTGCCTTCCACGGTCAACGTGATTCCATCATCCCTTACGAAGGCACCGACCACGAAGAATATGTCAACTTGCCCGCAGTGCCCGAATGGGCTGCCGGCTGGGCTACCCATAATGAATGCGCACCCGAGGCGGCGCACCAGACAATGGGTGGTGTAATCACCGTAGATACCTGGAGCGGTTGCGCCAACAACGCCGAAGTTGTGCTCTATTCCATTGCCACCGAGGGGCATCACTGGCCGATCACAACCTTCGGAGGCGATCCCTTTGACCCCACCACCACCAATGACCTGATCTGGGAATTCTTTGCCGCGCATCCCATGCCCGTAGTGCATTGAGAATAATCCAAAAAAATGAACTCAAATGCGTTGCACCTGATCGAAGTTCCCGCTTACAATGCCACAAGCATGTTAAGGACTCGCCATGAAAACACATTTGCACATCTTCCGGTCAATCATCACCCTCATGCTGTTCATCATGGGCCTTGCAAGCTGCACAACAACCGCCCCAACTGTCGAAATCGCAGCCATAGAACCTCAATCTATAAAAACAACCTCCCCGCTCAGCGCCGGGCTGGAAAACCTGTCCTTCGATGACTTCCTTGAAAAATCCTATCTGCGCCTGCTCAAACGCGACCCCGAACTGGTCACCGAACTCGGTTTGGATGCCGCCTTCGGGTTGCCCGGCGATCAGCTCACTGACATCTCCGATGCCTATATCCGCCAGACACAGCAACTTGAAAGCGATATCCTGACACAGCTGCAAACCTACGACCGCGCCGCGCTGACCCCCGAACAGCAACTCTCCTACGACATCTACTTATGGTATCTCGACGACCGCGTACGCGGCCATGAGTTCGTCTACCATGACTACCCCATTACACACTTCATCATCGGCCAGCCCGCCCTGCTCTACCACTTCTTCACCGAAATTCAACCCGTGCGCAATCTCGAAGAAGCGCACAACTACCTTACCCGTCTCGCCCAGGTTGAAACAAAAATCAACCAACTCACCGAGGGCCTGCGTTTGCGCCGCGAAGCCGGCATCATCGGCCCTAAATTTCTCTATCAGTGGAGCGCGGGCAGCGTTAACGATACCGCCCGTTCTACACCGGAGTTGACTGTTTTCTATCGGAATTTTGCCGAAAAGCTGGATACAATTTCTGAGATTTCCGCAGATGAAAAACAGGAGCTGCTCGCGCAGGCCGAGGAGGTTATCAGCCTTCAGGTGATTCCTGCCTTCAAAGATTTAGCTGCCTATATGAGCGAACTGCAATCTGTGGCTTCCACAGAGGTTGGAGTCTGGCAACACCCCAATGGGGAGGCCTACTATGCCTACGTTGTGCGCCATCACACCACCACCGAAATGACCCCTGACGAGATTCACCAGCTTGGCCTGGGTGATTTAGAACGCATTCACGCCGAAATGCGCCTCATCTTCGATGAACTTGGTTACCCCGCCGATGAAAATATCCCCCAACTTTATCGCCGCGTCGCCCAGGATGGCGGCACGCTGACCGGTTCAGAGATTGTCGCTACATATGAAGCCATCATCGCAGAAGCCAAAACCACCGTAGCGCCGGTGTTCGACATGCAGCCCTCTACCGATGTTATTGTCATCCCTGGCCCTACGGGCGGCTACTACACCGCCCCCGCCGTTGATGGCTCACGCCCCGGCGCCTTCTATGCGGCGGTTGGCGGCAGCGAAGAATATTTCGGCATGCCCACCCTGGCCTACCACGAAACCATCCCCGGGCACCACACCCAGGTGGCCCTGGCCCTGGCGTTAGATCTGCCCTCCTTCCGACGCGGCAGCCACTTTACGGCCTATGTTGAGGGCTGGGCCTTATACGCCGAACGTCTGATGTGGGAATTGGGCATCTATGAAGACGATTCCTACGGCAATTTAGGCCGCCTGCAATTCGAAGCCTTTCGCGCTGCCCGCCTGGTGGTCGATACCGGCATCCACGCCCAACAATGGACTTTCGATGAGGCCGCCGCCTTCATGACCGAAAACACCGGCCTCGATTCCGGCATGGTCAATTTCGAAATCAGCCGCTACATTGCCTGGCCCGGCCAGGCCCTGGCCTACAAAATCGGTATGATCGAGTTGTTAGAACTACGTCAAATGGCCGAAGAGCGACTCGGCGAGCAGTATGATCTCAAGGAATTTCACAATCTGGTATTGAGCAATGGTGCGGTTCCGCTGGATATATTGCGGCAAATCATCACCGATAATTTGGGCGCCGCCTCCCAATGAAAATTGAGTTACCCCTATCAAAAAGCCACAAAAGACAATACCCTTGTGGCTTTTTGGTGCAACGTAGCAAATACAATTCATTATCGCTGAAAAGCACTCTTATAATCCGGAACCTTGCGCTCATAGGTTTCATTCATCAGCGCAGATGAAACGATAAAATCTGCCGAAGCCCGGTTGGTCGCTACGGGGATATTCCACACCTGGGCAATCCGTAGTAATGCCTTGACATCCGGGTCGTGCGGTTGGGCTTCAAGCGCATCCCAAAAGAATATCAAAACATCAATCACACCTTCGGCAATTCTAGCGCCAATCTGCTGATCGCCGCCAATCGGGCCGCTGAGCAGTTTGTTAACCGGTAAATCCAACTCGTCTTCAATCAAGCTGCCGGTCGTTCCCGTAGCATAAAGGTGATGCCGCGAGAGTGAGCCGCGATTGAAGCGCGCCCACTCTACGAGATCATCTTTCATATTGTCGTGTGCAACCAGAGCAACATGCTTCTTTGGCGGCATCGAAATCGCTGAGAATCGCATTGGCAATTTAGTGATCGTGGCCCTCAGCGCTCAGGTTTTCAGCTCCCGGCATCTTACCCACCAGATTTTGGGGTTTGTGGATCAAGATCGGCAAATGCTGGGGGCAAATCCAGGCTTCTGCTCCCTGAGAGCGCAAAGCAATGAGGGGAACTTCCGCATCTGTGCGGTCACATTGAATACAGCGGGGGTCTGTTGATGTCATAACCAATATCTCCTTAAAGTTTAAGATGAATAAGTATACCCCAAGGCTTTTATGATTTCCGCAAAGTGATCAGGATGAAGATGCCCATCACAACGATTACCAACACGATCAATGGGAAGACAGGCGAAACTTGCTCAACAACGCCCGGCGCAGGCATCGGTGTGCTGGTCAGGTACGGCGTTGGCGACATCGCCGGCGCATCTGAAGGTTGGCAATCATCTGTGGTGATAACGATGCTAAAGAATTCCTCGTCCGCTTTTTCGCTGTGAACCGAAACTTGCCACTGACCGGGGGCAGGATTGAGAATAGTATAGAGTTTAAGATTATCCCCGGTCTGATACGCAAAATCTGGATACCCATCGTCGATCCGCTGGCCTTCGGCGTCCAAAATATCTAAGATTGGCTCACCCGATACCGAATTCAATGCCATACTGATTTCGCACACATTTTCCGGAACTGTAACCGGCTCCAATTGTGCCGGAGCGCCTGCACTGACATATCCGGTCAGTTGGGTAACATTGCCAACCACGCCTTGTCGGCAAGCAATAAAGAAATTAACCAATTCTTCGCCAGTTTCTGCAAAGAGATATTCACCCTCCGTAGCGTCGGCCAAACCATGAAGCAATACATAATCCACATGTGCTTCGGTAGCCCCAAAACCAACCGTGCAGATGACGGCATCAAGATCGTTTGCTCTGGGAGGAATTTCCTCCAGAACCGTTTCTGGGCCAGGGCCAACAGTAATATGCCCATCACTTAGCAAGAGAACCACGATAGGGTCTTCCGGGTTAGCATGCCGCTCTAATTCGGTTAATGCCTCATCCATTCCGCCATAGATGTTTGTCATCTCAAGAGAATCTAACGCTTCAATCTTCTGCTCAACAATATCATGGTCAGGCGTCAACTCCTGAAGAAGGACATGATCGGTTGAAAAACGCACCAGGGCCAAAACAGAATTACGCCGTCCGGCTGCGCTGTCGAGCCGCGACAGATCCACGAGGGTTTTCGCGGCCAACTTGGCAAGATCTAACTTCCGGGGAATGCCCAACTCAAGAATCTTGGCATCCAGATCGGCAGCCAAACCATCAATATTTAAATCCATCCGCTTCTGATCGCGCTGGTCGATTAATTGGTTATACTGACGCGCTTCAAGCGCATCAAAATAAATTTGATAGGCCGTATCACTACTTTCCTGCAAAGCCGTATATTCAACTTCGCCAACATAGGGCACCTGATCCCGAAGCGCCTGATGCGCTTCAAAGCTGATCGAAACCGCGCTGCACGATTGCGTAATCCAATAATCGATTTCATCAATGGTCATTGCCGTCACAATGGGCTGTGCAAACATGGGGTCGCAGCCCAAATCGGCCAATGCCTGCCCCACCTGATCGAGAAGGGCAGCCTGATTAAGTGCATACTCCTGTTCCGCAAACCAATCATCCAATAGGGCAACCGACTCATCGTATGCCTCGCGCGCCGTCGCAACTTCAGGATCATCAAGAACGGCATCAATCTGCTGAATTATTAGATCCAATTCAGGGTTTTCGCGCGCAGCATTCAACTCATCCACCAAACTCAGAAATTCCTCCGGCAGATCATCGGACAAGATCGGTTCCTCCATGCTGCTCGAAACATCCAGCACCAGCACAACCTGGATCACATCATCGGGTTCTTCGGGGATATCTTGAGCTTGCGCTATCCCCACACCCCCAAGGAAAGCAACCAAAACAAAAAGAAAAAGCGACCATCTTAGAAGTTTCATTTGAAGCCTACCTTCCCACAACTAGTAATTTTTTATTCTATAACGGCAATTCAATTCTAGCATAAGAACACGCAGGCTCTTGAGTCGCCAGGGCAGAGATTCTCTCATCGCGAACCCAGAGCTTTTTAGAGTTAATTCTGTTGAAGCGCCATGCCCCTTTGCCAATACAGTCTCGCATGACTTTTATCACCCATCACCCGTGAGCTTCATCACGTCGAAAACGAATTTCATTGTATAACACGTATAATAAATACGATTAATAAAATATTACACATTAATTCTTTCGATATTCGTGGAGCAACCGATGAGAGTCTTTGCTCGTACCCCCATTGATCTAGCCGACATACAAATAGCCCAAGGACACATCTATCTCATCCCTGAACGCTGCAAGGGATGCAATCTATGCATTCACTTCTGCCCCAAGCAAGTGCTGCAGCCATCTTCAGAAATCAATGCCAAAGGCTATCACTTCCCCGACGTTGTCGCCGGAAAAGAAAACGATTGCGTAAATTGCGAGTTTTGTACAATGGTCTGCCCAGAATTTGCCATTTACACGCTCGAGGTCGCACAATGACAAACCAAACAGTCCTAACCGGAAAACACTTCATGCATGGCGACTATGCCTGCGCCGAAGGCGCTTTGGCAGCCGGGTGCAATTTTTTCGCCGGGTATCCCATCACTCCCTCCACCGAAGTCGCCGAGCGGCTCTCTCGCCGTCTACCCGAAGTAGGCGGTGTTTTTATTCAAATGGAGGATGAGCTAGCCAGCATGGCCGCCATTGTTGGAGCGTCGGCTGCGGGGGCGCGGGCGATGACAGCCACATCGGGGCCGGGGCTGAGCCTAATGATGGAGAATATCGGCCTGGCGGTGATGCTGGAAACCCCGTGCGTAGTCGTAGATATTCAGCGCGGCTCCCCCTCCACGGGGTTGCCCACCATGGCCGGCCAATCGGATGTTATGCAGGCTCAGTGGGGATCGCACGGCGATTACGAGATGGTGGCCTACGCCCCGGCTTCACCGCAAGAAATTTTCGATTTGACAATACTGGCCTTCAATGTGGCCGACCGCTTCCGCACGCCAGTTATTCTACTGGGCGATGAAGTCATCGGCCATATGATGGAGCGCGTGGTCATTCCCCCCGAGGAGGAGATTCAGCTGTGGGAGCGCAAGCGCCCTCACCACCCCCCTGGTGGAAACGGCCACTTCAAGGCATTCTTACCCGATGAGAACGATCTTGTCCCGCCAATGGCCCACGCCGGAGACGGCTATCGCGTCCACTTCACCGGCCTGACTCATGATGAACGCGGCTATCCTGATATGAACGCTGACACCCACCATGAATTGGTCACCCGCCTGGGCGAGAAGATCCGCCGCAACGCGGACGAGATCATCCGTACCGAAGAACTCTTCCTGGATGACGCCGAGATTGTAGTGATCTCGTATGGCTGCACCGCCCGATCGGCACGGCGAGCTGTTGCTGAAGCGCGGCAACAAGGCATCAAAGTCGGATTGTTGCGGCTGATTTCGGTATGGCCCTTCCCCGAAAACCTGATTCGAGATCTCGCCGGGCAAGCCAAGACCTTCATCGTTGCTGAGATGAATTTAGGCCAAATACGCCGCGAGGTAGAACGCTTTAGCAATCAGCCCGTGCTGGGCATACACCATGCCGGTGGCGCGATGATCCCGCCGGAGCCGATCTTTAATAAAATTATTAATTGTTAATGGGTAATGATTAATGGCGAAAGGCGATGACATTCAAGAGAGATTGATAAATCTGGCGGTGATTATCATGAGAATTTGCGATCAACTGCCAGATACTTCCGCGGGCAGACATATCGCCAATCAATTGCTTCGCAGCGGGACTGCACCAGCGGCACACTATGCCGAAGCCCGAGGTGCTGAGAGTACCAGAGATTTCATCCATAAACTCAAAATATGTTCAAAAGAACTTAAATGAGTCTCAAATATGGTTGCGCTTAATTGCCAAGAGCAATTTACATTCTGCCAGTGATACCAACGGTATCCTCGACGAGTGCATCCAAATAGCCCGCATCATCAACGTCAGCATCACCACCGCCAAGAAAAAACTCAACAATTAACAATCAACCATTAGCAATTACCCCGGAGGTTTCTCGTGCCTCAAACAATTACCGTAGACTCTCACCCTCTCGACGTCATCATCCGTGCCGATCGCATGCCGCATATCTGGTGTCCGGGCTGCGGCATTGGCATCGCCATGCGCTGCTATGCAGCGGCGATTTTAGAATCAGGAATTCCGGTTGAAAAGCATGTCGTCGTATCCGGCATCGGCTGCACCGGACGCGTAGCGGGATACATGGAATTGGACTCGTATCACAGCACTCATGGGCGGGCGATTCCCTTTGCAACTGGCATAAAGCTTGCCAACCCCGACCTGATGGTGACGGTCTTCAGCGGCGATGGCGATTTAGCAGCCATTGGCGGCAATCATCTCATTCATGCAGCCCGCCGCAATGTGGATATTAAAGTCGTCTGTGTCAACAACTTCAACTACGGCATGACCGGCGGGCAGGTCGGGCCGACCACACCCTACACCGCGCGCGGCACCACGGCTCCCTATGGCAATCCGGAGCAGCCCTTCAACCTGCCCAGCCTGGTGGGAGCATCGGGGGCCAACTATGTTTCGCGTTGGACAACGCTGCATGTGCGCCAACTGAAATTGGATATTCTGGACGCCTTCAAACGGCCAGGCTTCAACTTCATTGAGGTGCTTTCTCCCTGTCCGATTGGATTCGGAAAATCAAACAATATCCCCGACGGCCTGGAAGAAATGGAACTTTACCGCGAGCGCTGCAAACTGGTGGAAAATGGCAGTGTAGATCTGGACACGCTCAGCATTGATCTGCGAGAAGATAAACCAATTTATATTGGGGAGTTTGTAGAACGCAAGAGGCCGGTATTCGAGCCGGTGAGGATGTAGGTAGCGGAGGGCATCATGCGAACAGAAATTCGTATCAGCGGCTTTGGTGGTCAGGGAGTGGGGCTGGCCGGGCAAATTGTTGGGAAAGCGTTTGCAATCTACGACGGCAAAGAGGCGGTGATGACGCAAGCCTACGGCCCTGAGGCGCGCGGCGGGGCCTCTAGTGCCAATATTGTCGCTTCAGACGAGGCAATTGATTATCCCTTCGTGCAGCATCCCGACATTTTGATAGCGCTCTCGCAGGAGGCTTATACCAAGTTCAGGCCCGATGCCAAAAACGGGGCAATCATTTTGATCGACTCAGGGCTGGTGACTCCCCTAGAGAACGACGAACCTCTCGGAATTCCAGCCACACAACTCGCCGAGGAACTCGGCTATCGCATTGTCACCAATATGATTATGCTGGGCTTCTTCGCGGCGGCTGCGGGCATCATCTCGCGCCAGGCAATGGAAGAAGCGATAAGAACATCGGTAAAAGAGAGATTTGTAGAACTCAACTTAAAAGCGTTCGAAACTGGTTTTGAATTCGCGAAAGATAAAGTCGGATTGGTCTAAATAGCCTAACAGGTCGGTTGGTCTGACTCATTCGACTAACCCGACCGATAAGACCAACAACCCAGGAGACAATTATGACTGACTCAGTCCTCGTCATTGGCGGCGGAATTGCCGGGATCCAGGCGGCGCTTGATCTGGCAGAAGCCGGGGCACGGGTAGTGCTGGTAGAAAAACAGGCCACCATTGGGGGGATCATGGCGGTGCTGGATAAAAACTTCCCCACACTGGACTGCTCGATCTGCATCGAGGCGCCCAAAATGTCGGAGGTGGATCTGCACCCCAACATCGAGATTCTCTCTCTGGCCGAGGTAGATGCAATTGATGGCGTTCCAGGCAATTTCACTGTGAATATCCGCCAGCAGGGGCGCTTTGTAACGAACGAATGCACGCGCTGCGGCGACTGCACCGAAGCCTGCCCGGTGGTCCTGCCAAACGAATACGACTCCGGAATGGCGGCTCGCAAAGCTATTTATACGCCTATTCCACAGTCTACTCCGGGGCCATACATGATTGATATGGATCATTGCCTGAACGATCCGCCCAACTACCTTCCCTGCGACCGCTGCTATCAGGCCTGCCCGCCCAAAGCAATTGACTACCTGATGCCGCCAGAGAGCATCGTCACCCGCAAGGTCGGGGCGGTGATCGTAGCCGTAGGCTACGACATGCTCGACCCGCGCATGATGAAAGAATACGGTTACGGCGGCCACCCCGACATCCTGACAGCGATGGAATTCGAGCGCCTGGTCAACTCCGCCGGGCCGACAGGGGGAGAGATCATCCGCCCTTCGGACGGGGAACATCCCCACAAACTATTATTTGTGTTATGCGTCGGATCGCGCGACCAGCGTCATTACCGCTATTGCTCGCGCTTCTGCTGCATGTACTCGATCAAGCACGCCTACCAAGCCATAGACCACGGTGTCGAAGATGTCACCGTTCTGTACATGGATATTCGCGCCTATGGCAAAGGCTTTGACGGCTTCCATCAACGCACCGGCGATATGGGCGCAAAATTCGTGCGCGGCCGCCCCTCGCGCATAACAGGGCATAATGGTTCGATTCAGGTCACTTTCGAAGATGTAGAGCAAGCCGCCCGCGTACAAGATGAGTATGATATGGTTGTGCTGGCGAATGCCGTTATCCCCCAGGAGGGCTTGGATGATCTCGCCCGACGCCTGGGCATCGAACTAGACGAGGATGGTTTCCTTAAATCCGAGGAGACTCTCGGCGGGTTGGTGATGACTACCCGCCCCGGCATTTACGCGGCAGGCTGCTCCAGCGGTCCCAAAGACATTCCCGACAGTGTGGCCGAAGGCAGCGGGGCAGCGGCGCTGGCGCTGGGGCATCTTACAGCGCGATATTTCCCCGAACCGCTGCACATCCCCCCCATTGAAGATGTCGAAACGCCGCGGGTGGGCGTCTTTGTTTGCCATTGTGGCAGCAACATCGCCGGGGTGGTGGATGTCGTCCAGGCCGTAGAATTTGCTAAAACACTGCCCGACGTCGTGCACGCCGATCATCAAATGTTTTCCTGCGCCGGCAACACCCAAGCGGAGATCGAAGAAGCCATTCGCGAGCACAAGATCAACCGCGTGGTCATCGCCGCCTGCTCCCCGAAAACCCATGAAACCATTTTCAAGGGCGTGATGACGCGTGCCGGGTTAAACCCCTACCTGTTGGTCATGTCAAACATTCGCAATATGGACTCTTGGGTACACAAACACGACAAAGGGGCCGCTACCATCAAAGCCAATGACATGATTTCAATGGCGGTGGAACACGCTCGCCTGCTGACTCCACTGGAGGCGGCGCATTTACCGCTGACCCAGCGCGCGCTAGTAATTGGCGGCGGCATCGCAGGGATGACAGCGGCGACTACCCTGGCACGTCAGGGCTTTGAGACTCATCTGGTGGAGCGCACGGGAACTCTGGGTGGGCTGCTAAACCGTTTAGATTACCTCGCCCCCGCGGATCTTCTGGCCCACAATCTCATCGAAGCCAAGTCCAAAGAACTGATTCAAACAGGGGTGCACATTCATATCAACACCGAGGTCGAGACCATCAGCGGGGTGGTCGGAAACTTCCAGGCTACACTCACCGATGGCGCCAACCTCGACATTGGTGCGGTGGTCATGGCAACCGGGGCGGAGGCTTATACACCAACGGAGTTTGAAATTCCCAGTCGCAAGCTGCAAGACACAAGTCTAGAAATCCAGATCGCCAATCCCCAATCTACAGATGGTGATTCACCCGCCATGATTACGAATCTTGAACTGGATCATCACTTTGCGTACGAAATACCCATCGAGGCTGAACGCATCACCTTCATTGCCTGTGTGGGTTCGCGGCAGGCCTGTACTGAGCAAGGTCGAAGTAGGAAAATGGGCTGCTCGCGCTACTGCTGTACGTCAATGATCGCCCAGGCGCTCAAATTGCGGCGCATGGGTAAAAAAGTGCGCGTGGCCGCTAAGGACATCCGCACCTACAGCCGCCAGGCAGAGGAGCTTTACGAAGAAGCCATGCGCGCCGGGGTGCAGTTCTTCCGCTACGATCAGGATCAACCGCCGCAGGATGTGATCGAATTTGACGAAGATCAAGTCCGCTTCTATGACCATCTGTTGGGGGCGAATATTGCCATCCCCACCGATCTGGTCGTGCTGGTCGTCGGCCTGACTCCCACGCAGGACAATCTCGCCGAACAACTCAAGCTCTCCCGCAGCGAAGACGGTTTCTATATGGAATTGCATCCCAAACTCGGGCCTGCCGAGACCGCTTCGCAAGGCATCTATCTAGCCGGAGCTTCTCAGGGCGCTAAAGACGTGCGCGAGTCCATGGCTCAGGCTTTGGCCGCTGCCGGGAAAGCCGGTGCGCTGCTCTCGCGGGGCGAAATTGAAAAAGAGCCCATCACCGCTCAATTAATCCCAGAACTATGCAAAGGCTGCATGCGCTGTATCAAAGCCTGCCCTTACAGCGCCATCGAGCAAATTGGTGAACCGGGCGAGATCGGCGCCGTCAAGATCATCGACGCCGCCTGCATGGGCTGCGGAACCTGTGCCGCCGACTGCAACTTCGATGCCATCGTGATGCCCTACTTCACCAAAGAGCAAATCATCGCCCAGGTAGACGCTGCCCTGGAAGAGAACCCCGAAGAGAAAGTGCTGGTCTTCACCTGCAACTGGTGCTCCTACGCCGGGGCTGATCTGGCCGGGATCGAGAAACGCCAATACCCGCCTTCGTCGCGGGTTATCCGCACGATGTGTTCGGCGCGCTTCGAGGAAGATTTCGTCGCCCGCGCTTTCGAGAAAGATGCCGGGGCGGTGTTAATCACTGGCTGCCGTCTGACTGAAACTGGATCGGACTGTCATTATAACTACGCCAACAAATTCACCGAAGCACGCTTCAACCGCTGGGTGAAGAAATTCCAGCGCAAAGGCATTAATCCTGAGCGCCTGCAACTACGCTGGATTTCTGCTGCCGAGGGCAAGGAATTTGCCGAGAAGCTGCACGAAATGGATGAAGTAATCAAGCGTTACCAGATAACTGTTATCAGTGAGTAATCGCCCTGGATACTGGAGTGTCCTATGTCTCAACCAACACCCTACCTGATTGACGATACCACCTGGGAGAAATTACTTGATCTCACAGACGGCGCAGCGGCAGTTTGCTTTCAATGCGGCGTCTGCACGGCATCCTGTCCGTGGGGATTAGTGAGAGAAGAAACACTTTCAGTGCGGTCGTATCTGCGTGCGGCCCAACTGGGTCTCCAGCGCAACGGAAACGATAATTTATGGCTGTGTACCACCTGCGCACAGTGTGAGGCCTATTGCCCGCGCGGTGTAAATATTGCCGATGTATTCCGCGGGCTACGTTACCTGGCCTGGGAAGAGAAACACCCTCATGAAGGGTTACCAACGTTGTTGTGGTCGGTGCATTGGAACAACAATCCCTGGGAACAGCCCCCTTCGCAGCGCACGGCCTGGGCCAAAAATCTCGATCTGCCCCGCTTTGATCCGCAGCAACATGAGATTTTGTATTACGTCGGCTGCACGGCGGCCTATGACAGCCGCGCCCAAAAAATTGCCCAGGCCCTAGTTAAGATCTTCCGGGCGGCGGGGGTTCGGTTTGGCACGTTGGAGGATGATGAACCCTGCTCCGGGGAGGAAGCCCTCAGTGTGGGGCACAAACGCTATTTTCAGGAAATTGCCCAAAAAGCGGCAGCCAGCTTCGAGGCCGCCGGAGTCACCTGCCTGGTGACCAGCGATCCTCACAGTTATGATGTCTTCAAGAATCATTATCCAAACACGATCCGGCCCATGCACTACACGCAATATCTTGCGCAACTCATTGCCGAGGGTCGTCTAAAACTGAGTGAGGGCAGCCAACCGCAGACCGCTAAAATATCCTTTCATGACCCTTGCTACCTGGCCCGGCATAACGATGAAATCGAAGCTCCGCGCTCGGTCTTGCAAACCATCCCCGGCGTTGAAATCGTTGAGATGGAGAATGCCGGAATCGATACGCTGTGCTGCGGAGGCGGCGGCGGGCGCATGTGGCTAGAAACTAAACCTGGCGAACGTTTCTCGGACCTGCGGGTAGCAGAAGCCCAAAGCACCGGGGCAAAGATTATTGCCACAGCTTGCCCATATTGCATCGCCTGTATCGAAGACAGTGTCAAAGCTCAGGGCATCCATGACCTGGCCGTTCTGGATGTAGCCGAAGTGGTCGCATTAGTGCTTTCCGAATAACGTAGCAAATGGAAACTGAGGGCTTTGTTCAATTTCTCAAACACGGTGGACGCTCCCCCAATGCCATTCGGCGCTGCCTGAAGTATCTCACCGAATTTGATCAATACCTGGCAGCCCAATGCAGCGGAATACAGCCGCACACAGCCCAACCGGAGGATTTAGACTGTTTCATTGCCAAGATCGAAGAACACCCTCACACCTCGGCCAAAGGTCATCTATGGGGCTTGCGCTATTATTTTCAACATCTTGAAAATAATAGCATGAGTCAGTGGGCCGCATTCCGGCGCGAAGAGCGCACCCAACGCACTCCCTTCCCTTTGAAGGATTTTCGAGACGTGAATGAGCGCCACATCGAAGAATTGGCCGCCATTGGCATCAGAAATATTCGTCAGTTACTCTCGGCGGGAAGCACCCCAACCAAAAGAGCGCAACTGACAGAGGCCAAAGGAATACCCGCAGCCAAAATTTTAGAACTGGTCAAACTCTCTGATATGGCACGCATCCCTGGTGTAAAGAGTACCCGCGCCCGGCTATACCTAGAAACCGGTGTTGATACGGTTGAAAAACTGGCTCGATGGAATCCCGAAGATTTTCAAACCATGGTTGTCCAATTTGTCAAACGCACAAGCTTCGATGGTGCGCCAACCCTTCCCGCAGAAGCCCGCTTTACCATTGAATATGCCAGAAAACTACCCAAAACCGTAGAATTTTGAGGAGCACCCTCATGGTCAAATCATGCTATGACGCTAAAAACGAAACCCCCGCGATCTGGATATTTTTAGAACAACAGGATGGCTGTCTGGAAAGTGTTTCGCTCGAATTGCTCAGCAAAGGCCGCCAACTGGCCGACGAAATTGGCTGGCAACTGAGCGGGCTGTTGATCGGCCATTGCGTGGCAAATCTGGCCGAAGAGGCCATCGCACTCGGAGCTGAGTACATTTTTCTAGCTGAGGACGAAAAACTCGAACACTTCACCGTCGATGGCTACACGCAAGTTGCTGCACAGGCGCTTACGCAACACAAGCCTTCCATCTTCCTGCTGGGTGCAACGCCAAATGGGCGCGACCTGGCCGGGCGCTTAGCCGTTCGCTTGCGCACAGGGCTAAATGCCGACTGCACCGATTTACGTCTCGATCTGGATACTGGCATCTTGATTTCGGAGGTGTCGGGATTTGGTGGCGGTGTGCTGGCCTTAATTGAAATGCAGACTCACCGCCCGCAGATGGCAACGGTGAGACCCGGCGTATTTTTGCCGGGAGAACCCGACGCGGCCCGGGCGGGATCGTTGGTAGCCCTAGAGTTTGATCTACCCCCAGAGGCCATTCACACGCGCCTGGTCGAGCGCGTGGTTGGCGAAAGCCTGGATCTCTCCAGCACGCCGGTTTTAGTCTGCGGCGGACGCGGTATTGGCGGCCACTTCGATTGGATGTACGAATTGGCCGAGTTGCTGGGCGGCGATGTCGGTGCAACCCGCCCGCCCGTAGACGAAGGGCACATTGAACGTGAACGCCAGATCGGACAAACCGGGGTGATCTGCCGCCCTAAGGTCGCCATTTGCTGCGGCATTAGCGGAGCATTCCATTTTGTTGTCGGCGTGCAAGATGCCGATATTGTTATTGCCATCAACAACGACCCCGAAGCGCCGATCTTTAATTATGCCGATTATTGCATCGTCGGTGATACCCAAGAGATCATACCGGCACTGATTGAAAAATGTAAGACTCTAGAGATTTCAACGGAGAAGGAGGCCACCCATGCCTGAACTCCACATCATCGTTTGCATCAAAGTGACCCCCAAGCCTGAGGAAATTCGTGTTGACCCGGAAACAATGGCCGTCGTGCGCGAGGGTGTGCGCTCAGAAATCAACCCGCCAGATATGAACGCCATCGAAATGGCCTTGCGCATCAAAGATCAACACGGCGGGCGCGTCGATATCCTTTCAATGGGGCCCCCCTTCTTCGCCGATTATTTGCGCGTCCCTCTGGCTATGGGCGCCGATCATATTTATTTACTCAGCGACCGGGCTTTTGCCGGAGCCGATACCCTGGCAACAACCTATACCCTGGCAGCCGGAATTCGCAAGATTGGCGGGGCCGACCTGATTCTGTGTGGCGAAGAATCATCCGACGGCGCCACCGGGCAAGTTCCTGCCGGGCTGGCCGAGTGGTTGGAGATCCATCAACTCACGCAGATGGACGATATCGCGATTGACCCCAAAAGAGCAGTAGCCCGCGGGCGGCGCGAGATCAGCGGTGGCTATGAAGTTGTCGAAGTTCCACTGCCCGCTGTGGCTTCGGCTAAGACCGCTTCAAATGAACCGCGCTTCATGGATTACACGATCAAACCCTGGGCTTTCGATGAAGGACGCATTACCGTCTGGGGGCAAGATAATCTCAATGTCGAGGCAACCCACATTGGGCTGCGCGGGTCGCCCACAATCGTCTCGGGGTTAGAACAAGCCCCTGAACGGGCGCGCCAACACCAATTTCTGGAAGGCAGCCCTGAAGAAATCGTCGAAAAAGTAGTTGAAATTCTGCAAGCGATGTTATGATAGAGGTGCTCACATCCATTCACAACACAAACAGGTGAAAAGAATATGGCACTCCAATTGCATCCCGATTTAGCGCGCGTCATCATCTCGGAAGAAGATATTCAGGCACGCGTTAAGGAAATGGCTCAAGAAATAGCGCGCGATTACGCCAATGCAGAACGCCTCATTTTGATCGGCATTCTTAAGGGCGCATTCATCTTTCTGGCCGACCTGGCGCGCGCCTTGAAGATCCCTCACATGGTCGATTTTATGGCCGTATCGAGTTATGGTAAGTCTGGCGCGGTTAGCGGCGCGGTGCGTCTGATGCTCGACCTGCGCGAACCGATTGTCAATGAGCATGTCATCATTGTGGAAGATATTGTCGATAGTGGTCACACACTTGACTACTTGTATCACACACTGAGGGGGCGCAATCCCGCCTCGCTAAAAACTTGCACCCTCTTGGAAAAGAAACGCAATAATCTAGAAGTGCCCATCGACTATCTTGGATTTACCATCCCGGATGTCTGGGTTGTTGGTTATGGATTAGACTTTGCCGACACGCATCGCACATTGCCTTACGTTGCCGAGTTAAAGCCCGAAGCGTATCGCTGAAGTGCTTCCACCAACGCCAAAGGAGACGACAAAATGACCATCCCATCGCCCCGCCCGGCTATTCCTTCCGATATTGCCCTTCAACTTTGTGCGCAGATACGTGCCGAAAATCGCGTTCAATGGCAATCGCAAGCAGCTCGCTGGTGCTGGTTGTGTGAGAGAGAATATCATCACACAACGGAGGCGATGGGCTTTAGCAAACGAGAGGGAAATCGCGGCTGCCCATTGATTAACGCGCGTTACGCGCAGGATTATCTAACGCATTAATTCGGGGGAGTGCCCTTAAATCAAAAAAGTGCAGCATCGGCAGAGCCGATGCTGCACTTTTTTGGCGAATCTATCCACAGAAAATTACCTATCAACCCCAGTGTTTTAACACATGCAGTATGGTGCGCGGCGACAAAGCCTGAACCGGGTTACGATAGTTCAACAAAACTTCTAGGATGATTTTTTCTACATACCGCTCACACGCACCGGCACGCACCAGCGGATTGAGCAACCATTCATTCATGTAGATGCGCTGCATGCGCTTCGTCCACACAAATAGCTTCTGGAAACGCTCCCGCAGCCTGCGATCATACTCGTGCAACGCTTTGAGTGATACATCCCCCCGCTGCAACTGCTGAATGAGTACCTGCGCCGCAATCTGACCGGATTCCATGGCATAATCAATACCTTCCCCGGTAAAGGGGTTGACCAACCCAATCGCTTCCCCTACAAGAAGAACGCGATTACTGCATGTTTGGGCGGTGGCAAAATCCATCCGCAGGGGAAAACTCTTTACAGGCCCAATAAGCTGGCTATCTGCCAATCGTTCCCGCACAGGCGTATGCTGCAAAAATTGATCGAAAACGGTGCGCGCCGTATAGGGCATTTTCGATGATCTTCCAATAATCCCCGCACCTATATTCGCCGATGATTCTGATGTCGGGAAAATCCACCCATACCCTGGCAACGGAACACCATCGAAGCGGATCTCCATTTTGTCATCTAGATCTGCGATATTCTCAAAGTAAGCCCGAGCGGCCAAAGAAAATTGAGGATGCCTTGCAATCAAACCGCTGCGTTGGAGAAGAGAGATATTTGCCCCAACGGCAACAACGCCCACGCGGGCTGCATAGCGCACCTGGTCATTTTTTTTCATCCCTACAATGTCTACCCGGTCATCATCGATACGAATATTTGTCACGCGTACGCCTGGGAAAAACTCCGCCCCCTTTGAAACAGCATGCTGAAGCAGTAGATTATCCAGTTGGAAGCGCGGGCCAATTCGCAAATACGAAACTCGTCCTGGTTTTTGGGGGATTGGCGCAGCCATTTCGTTGCCATTGGGCGCCACCAACCGAACGCCATTCAGTCGAAAACTGATCTCATCAAGGGCATCCGATAACCCCAGATCGTTCAGAACATGAAGGGCATTCGGGGAAAGGGCATCCCCACAAGTTTTATCGCGCGGAAAATTGGCTTTATCAAGCAGCAACACACGCAACCCCGCCTGAGCCAGATAAGCCGCGGTTGTCGTTCCGCCTGGCCCGGCGCCAACGATGGCAACATCATAGATTGTTTTCATGCTACGGAATTATCCCAGGCCACCATCAAGCTGCTGAATGATTTCCATCACTGCGGGGCGGGATAATTTAACATCACCTTTTACCAACACGTCCAATGTGGCGTACGCCAGCGCCCGCGGGATGGCAACAAAACTCATAAAGGATGTCTTTGGCAAAGATTGGGAGTAATGACTGAAACTATCCAAGTTTTTTCGGGCGTAAGCGGTCATGCGCTCTTCATCCCACCCTTGAGGAAAGAAATCCACTCCCCGCTCCAAATCTTCACTGCGGTTGCGCAGAATGTTTACCGTTTGCAGCCCGCGTCCGAACTGAATGGCAAAGCTGCGGTCGATCTGCACTTTTTCGAACCAGGCCCATAAATCGCAAAGCAACAGCCCCACTGCCCCTGCTACACCATAAGTATATCGATTAAGATCTGCCTCGGTGAATACTTTCCAACCCGAAACCGCCCAATGCGCCATGCGGTCGGCCATCGCCGCCGTAGCTTCCCATACACGGGGGGCGATGAATTTCGGAGCGTGACAAGCCCACTCGCCAACGCGCAGGGTAACTTCGGGCAGCACATCGCGAAATTCTCTCAGCGCTGCTTCGAGATCATGATGCGCAAATGTTTCTTCGGAGGTTTGCGCTTGCAAAATCGAGCTGATTGTGTGAAGTATTTTCGCCTTTAGCGAACCATCTAAATCGGGGTGATCTTCTACTTCGTCGATGGCGCGCAGGCAAAGATAACCAGACGCAACCGCCTCCTGTAATCCTCGGGGCAAACGAATAATTGGTAGATAAAAAGTCCGACTGGTAAGCTTGAGGGTATCCATGGCTTCTTGATATACGGTCATTGTTCAGCCTCAATTCAAAAAAGATCTTTTCACGCGCGTTCCGCTGCGCATATGTGGTTACTTTCCAACAAGCGTTCATTATAACCCCCGATGTGAAAATCGGTTGTGGTACATAAGTCATTCCGAACCCACAAAAACGGGTAAATCGCATAAATATCTTGACTCACGCGCCAAACTATGCTACCATTCATTCATCAAACCCGTTTTAGCGGGTACATCGAGTAAAGTGTAAGCAGGAGTGCTATTATGGCAAATCTAGAATTGATCGCCCCCCAAAAGACAGCCTTGTTTCAATTTTCAACGGCTCCCGTACACAATATGTTGTGCAGTTTATTTCTGCTTAACGAAGACAAAAGCGAGATCACCGATTGGATCACGCAAACGGTCAACGAACTTACACCCGCCCAACTTCGCACAAATAAACTGGTCACCACTCTGGCTTCCCGCTTGCTCGAAGAAACAAATTGGGCAAGCTTCCCCTCCTGGCTAGCCCATCTTCAAAGCCGGGAGCCTCTCAACATACGCGATGAGCTAGTAGACGATTTCTTGAAGGCTTCTGCGGGATACATCGGCGTCTCTGTTGATGATCTACCAACCCCCGAAGCACTACTTGCCGATGCAGAGGCTTATGTGTCAATTTATGAACAGGTCTATGAGAAAAAAGGTCATCGCTGTGATTGCGAATTCCATGCCGAAGAACACCGCCTTTTGAGCAACCCGGCGCTATTACAAGAGACCCTGGTCACCCACCTGCAATGGATGTGGGGCGAATACCTACGGCCCGAATGGGAACGCATTCAATCCATGCTGACTGATTCGATCGCAGCCTTCGAGACACTCGATTTTTCTGGGATGTCCACTGAAGATGCGCTTCGTCGCATCACCGGGCGGGACCAAATGCCGCAGATTTGGGGACATTGGATCGCCACCATAGAGCAAATTGTCATGATCCCCTCCGCGCATATCGGGCCATTCTTAATGACAATAGACAAAAGTGAATCTACAGTTTGGTTGGTGATGCGCGCTCATATTCCTGATGGAGCCAATATTTCATCGCCATCTTTGACCCGCTCCGAATTACTCATGCGTATGGCTGCATTATCCAATGACACTCGCTTACGGATTTTAGAACTACTCAATACAGAAGGTGAACAAAATGCCAATGAGATTCAAACCCAACTTGATTTGACCCAGTCCGCCACGTCGCGACATATTCAACAACTTTTTGCAACGGGTTATTTACACCAACGGCGGCTCGAAGGCGTCAAACATTATCGCATCAATTATGATCGCGTCCACAATACTGCCGACGCCCTGATACGATTTTTAGAACACTAGGAGAGTGAAAGGTGTTGAAAGACCGCTTGTTGATCCTCGATTTAGTTGACGAAGGAGTGATTACTGTCCCCGAGGCCGTAGACATCATCGAGGCCATCCACATCGAAAGCCCCGGCGATGCCCTCGATGATCTCGAAGACCACAGCACAGAAATCGTTGTGCATTTGCATATCGAAAACTAGAACAGCGAGAAAACTACCCCAAAAAGACCGTAAGCACAAGAACGCTGCTTACGGTCTTTTTTGTCAATAACGGACTTTCCCGCGCACCTGCCCACATTGGAGCTAAAAGCGCCCACCGTTTCGCACCATCTCAATGCCCTCAAAAAGATAGGCCTGGTCGCCATGCGCACTGACGGCAACGACCATCTTCACCGCCTGGATGTGGATAATTTACACATCATGAGCAGAGACGTTTTTAGCGCTTTGTCACAGGAAAGAGTTGTCGCCCTGGCAAACGATAATGAAATTATCTTGCGCCACCACTCCGATACATCTGGCTTGCGCAGAGAATTCATCAACAATGGTCTTATGGAGCGACAGGGAGGCGGCGGGTTGTATTGGCGCATTCCCTGGCAAATGCCAGAACTGCGCTAACGTAAAAAACGCATAAGACAATGCCTCATGCGTTTTTTGTACGCGAAGGGGTGTAATTACCTATCGAACAGGCTCTGTGTTGGGAGAGATCAATGAACCTATTCCGGTAGATGTACGTTTTCTCCTGCCGTTTTGACGCTTTCGCTGGCACCGCCGAGATTTCATCACCTGCTCAAAATTTTCGCGCGTTTCACAAACCAAAGCCGCCTCAAGCACCTCGTCAAATGTGTTTAAAATATTCTCCAGCATATAAGTAATCTGTCTTATCATCACAACCGCCTTTGCTACAAAGTTACCGACGAAAGTTCTGCGTTTTCCGACTTAATGCAGAACAACACCCTTTGCGGGCTTCATAAAAAATTATCTCAAAGGAAACTGAAAGAAGAATAGGAATTAAGGACTATCTAACAATCCTGTAAGGGGCTATCAAAAAAAAGGGATGTTGTGCCCATAGAGAGGGGCTAACATCCCTTTTTGTAGACAAAAAACCACCCAACAGTCTAAAACATCATTGCATTGATCTTTTCCAACGTGGTGGGGTTTGGGCGAATGCGATCAGCCGGTAGTCGGTTTAGGGGGCCATCAGGCAAATTGTACATATCGAACAAGGAACCCTGTTCGGTATCGATATATATCAGACCGGTAATCAACTCCTGGCGGCGGTTGGCTTCTTCAAGCATACATAGAATTGTCGAGCGATCGGTGGGATCATAATCCGATTCCAGTTTTCGTAACATAATGCGCGAGCCATCGTGCATGGCTACTTCCTTGGCTTCGCCTTCATCGTAATCCACCATAATTTCTTCTGCCATGGGTACATAAGAAAGATCGTGTAAGGCTACTTCGTGATTGCGGCCCCAGGCGTAAGAATGATGCGCATCATCCGAGTTATTGAATGTCACACAAGGGCTGATAATGTCCAGCACGGCAATACCGCGATGACTCAGAGCTGCTTTAAGCAATTCGCGCACTTGTTTTGGATCCCCGGCAAAGGAGCGCGCCACAAATGTTGCCCGACCTACGACAGCCTCCCAAACAATATCAATGGGCATATAGGGATTCTGCCCCTGGCCTTTGAGTGCCAACCCTTCCTCAGCCGTAGCCGAGAATTGCCCTTTGGTAAGACCATAAACACCGTTATTAGCAACAATGTAAACCAATGGCAAGTTACGGCGCATCACGTGCTTGAATTGCCCCATACCAATGCTGACCGTATCGCCATCACCGCTCATCGCAATTCCAGTGAGTGATGTATCGGCAAACAGCGCCCCCGTAGCCAGCGAAGGCATGCGCCCATGCAGCCCATTGAACCCAAAGGAGCGATCTAAGAAATACGTTGGAGCTTTGCTGGAGCAGCCAATACCACTGAATTTTACAATGTCCTCCGGCACGATATTCAACTCATAACAAGCTGAAATGATCTGGCTGGTAATCGAATTGTGACCACATCCCTGACAAAGCGTTGTGGTCGCACCGCGGTAATCTGTTTTCGACATATTAACGAGATTTACTTTCGGTGTAGCCATCTTATTTTTGCTCCTCTTGCAATATTGCCGACATCACCCAGGCAGCCGTCAATGGCAAACCATCATTATGGGTTAACGAGATCATGCTGGTGGCTTTTTCGGGCGCTTCCAGCGAGAGAATTTGATGCAACTGGCCGTCGCGATTCATCTCAATGACATAAATCCGCTCGTGCTCGCGAATAAATGAGCGCACTTCATCATCAATGGGCAAAGCCCGCAGGCGCAAGTAATCAACCGGGATATTTTCATCGGCTAAATAATCGCGAGCCTCCAGCACGGCGGGATCCGTGGAGCCAAAGGCAATCACTCCAACCTTCGCTCCCTCCGATATGTGAATTTCTGCTTTGGGAACCAGTGTGCGCGCAAGTTCAAACTTCTTCGCCAGCCGCTCCATACCGGCCACCCACTCATCAGGATCCTCGCTATAATTGGCATATTCGTCATGGCCGGTGCCGCGCGTGAAATACGCGCTTCTGGAATGACGATTGCCAGGAACCGTGCGATAAGCAACACCATCACCATCAATATCGAGGTAGCGGCCCCATTTCTCAAGTTTGTCTAGCTCATCTTCCCATATGATCTTGCCGCGTTCAATCGGCGTATCAGGGTATTCGAAGGGCGGGGTCATCCACTGATTCATCCCCAGATCTAAATCACTTAATACAAACACAAGTGTCTGAAGCTGCTCGGCCAGATCAAGCGCTTTCCACCCCAACTCAAAGCACTCGTTCACCGAACCGGGCAGTAAGACAATATGCTGCGTATCACCGTGGCCCAGGAAATAGGTTAAATTAACATCACCTTGAGATGTGCGCGTCGGCAACCCCGTACTCGGCCCCATACGTTGGATATCCCAAATTACAAGGGGAACTTCAGCATAATAGGCCAGGCCGGCATACTCGGCCATCAGGCTGACACCCGGCCCTGAGGTCGAAGTCATCGAGCGAAGACCACCCCACCCGGCTCCGACCGCCATCCCAATGGCAGCCAACTCATCTTCCGCTTGAACCACCGCAAAGGTATTCTTCCCGGTTTCGGGGTCTTTGCGCAACATGGGTAAATACTGGTTGAGCGCCTCTGGCAGGCTGGTCGCCGGAGTAATTGGATACCAAGAGACAAATTGAACACCGCCATAAATGGATCCCAATGCGCCCGCTGTGTTACCGCTAGACATGATGAAACCATCCGTAGCATCCATCTCCTCGACGCGAAACGGATCGGTCTTGACTAAATTTTCCTTTGCCCATTCCATGGCAGCCAGCACTACGTTGTAATTCAAGTCAATGGGCTTCTGCTTCCCTTTGAAGTGGAAATCCAGCGCATCGCGAATCGTTTCAGGGTGAATTGCTAACATTTGTGCCAGCACACCAACATACACCATATTGGCAACATAGTTGCGCAAATTACTAGGGGCATCCGATTCGCGCGCCAATTGATCGACCGGCATCGGATAAGATACAACGTCAGCGCGCGTAATCGCTTGCTTGATATTATCGGCATAAAGGAAAACGCCACCGGGGGTTACCGATGCCAGATCCTGGGCGAAGGTTGCTGCATTGACTGCCACAACGATTTCGGTTTTATCGCTACGGGCGATATAGCCATTCTTATTCACTCGGATGGTGTACCATGTGGGCAAGCCCTGGATGTTGGATGGGAACAAGTTTTTCCCCGAAACAGGAATGCCCATCTTGAAGAAAGCGCGCAACAAGGTCACATTCGATGTCTGGCTGCCTGATCCATTGACGGTGGCAACCGTGATCGAAAAATCGTTCACGACCGGTTTGCTTGGGGCGCTACTTGATAGATGATTGGATTGTTGAGTTGACATTCGACTCCTCAAGTCTGCAAAATTCGTCAATACATGTTTTTGGTGTCACCTTCTCGAATATCCCAACAGGATTGAAAATGACACTCGTTAATAAATATTGGAGGCACTTCCTAGGGGGAAGTTGGCATTACCATTCGGGCGCTTCTGCTCCCGGGCGGTGGTACAACAAATCGGTATGCTGCACCAGGGCTTGGTATCCGGCATCGAAATCCTGCTCGCGAATCGCATCAACAATTTGTTGATGGTAATTCCACACCTCTTGCAGGTAATCATAATCGGCATACACGTTCAAGCCGACTGCCTCATATGCCTCCCAGTAGGCTTCCAGAATTCCCAATACAAAGGGATTCCCCAGGCGACGAAAAATCGTCAAATGAAATTCCCGATGTTCGGCATGGGGTATGCGGATAGGTGTACCGCGCAACTTTTTCCAGGCACTATCCATTAAATCTTGCAAGGCACGCAAGTCATCCGCAGTAAGTTCGCTTGCGGCTTCATACCAAAAACACATTTCTAGATGTTTACGCAATTTTGAAAACGAATCGAAATAGCCACGGTCACTTTGAATGGCATAAGCAAGTGACTGCCACACCGCCGGCAAGAAAGAATACGGCAAACGTCGGATGCCGGTGCGCGGGCGTACATCCACAAAGCCCAGGGCTTTGGCGACCTCCAATTGCTCGCGCAGACGCGCCACGCTAATATCTAACTCGCTACTCAGAGCGCTCATCGCCGGGAGCTGGTCATCGTGCGGGTTATCTTTCTCGCTAGCCGCCAAATACTCAAAGAATTCAGATGGAGTGCGCCAATACGTCATGAGTACACCTACCCTGCCATATCTCTGATTAATCTTATAATTCAAGGGGGATTTTAGCACGCTCTCATCAGCAGGTCAAGCAATGTGCGGTCATCCTAAAACTGCACCGGCCTGCGCATCTGCTTCGGTTAAACAAAAAGCCCGATTTCATTACGGCGAAATCGGGCTTTTTAGATCAACTTGTCAGGCTATTACATCTTCAGCACATCCATCGCAGCGGCGGCCATCAGGGCGGCTGCGCGCGACAAGGCATCTTCGTCAAAGTCGAATTTGGGGTGATGGTGTTTGGCGTCGAGGCCCTGCTCCGGGTTCGCCGAACCAACCATGAAGTAGCACCCAGGAATATCATCCATCATGTAGGACATATCCTCCGACCCCATCGTCTGGAATTCTTTTATCAGCGGGGTGTCCGGGAATAGGCTTTCGGCCACTTTTTGCACGCGTTCCACTACCCCGGGGTCATTCTGCACGGCCAAAGTAATATCTTTCATTTCGATCTCGACATCACAGTTCATCCCTTTTGCAACGCCTTCAACTACTTCTCGAAAACGTCGCAGCACCAGTTCGCGAATTTCGGGCTTGAAGGTGCGAATTGTGCCCTGAAGGTCAACATAAGGGGGGATGACATTGAAGGTTGAGCCGCCATGCAGGTTCGTGACGCTGACAACGGCTGTCTCGGTTGGGTCTACATTGCGGGCAACAATCCCTTGCAGGGCTGTAATAATTTGCCCGGCAGAAAAAATAGGATCGACGGAATGGTGTGGTAAAGCACCATGCCCACCCTTACCAGAAATGCGTACAGAGAAAGTCTCAGAAGCCGCCATTACCGGGCCGGGGGCAATTGCCACCCAGCCTAGGGGTTTCTCATTCCACAAGTGTAAGGCCAGCGAATAGTCGGGACGCGGATTTTGCAATACGCCCTCAGCAACCATGCGCTCAGCTCCTCCTAATCCTTCTTCTGCGGGTTGAAAGACCAGTTTGACTGTGCCTGCAATCTCGTCTTGATGCGCGTGAAGCATTTTTGCTACGGTCAGGCCGATGGCAGTATGACCATCGTGCCCGCAGGCGTGCATCACCCCAGGGGTTTGGGAGGCATATTCAGCACCGGTTTCTTCCTCAATGGGGAGGGCGTCCATATCAAAACGTAACAGCACCACCGGGCCAGGCTGCTCTCCTTCAATCATCGCGACGACACCGGTCTCTGCAATTCCACTGGTGACTTCCAAATCCAGGGTGTTCAACTCCCGGGCAACGATGCCGGCAGTGCGAACTTCTTGAAACCCCAATTCGGGGTGGCGATGAAAATCGCGCCTGAGATCACGGGTATACTCAAATAATGCTTGGGCTTCCTTGAAAAATTTGGTCATAGCACCATTATGGTTCGCGCGGTAGTAGTTCGTCTTTTGAGAATTCTTTCGTGCCGCTCTCGCCAAGATTAACGAGTACGGTTTCTTTGAGAGGATTGACGCGCAGCACTCGGCCCTCGCCCTCCGGCGTGTTGACCATTTTCTTAGGTTTGGGGAGACTCTTGCGGGCTTCTACATAGGTAGCATACTCGTGTTGCAAACAACAGCGTAGCCGGCCGCACATTCCGGTGATCTCAGATGGCGCTAGAGAAATATTCTGCGCTTTTGCCATCTTGATCGAAATGGGGCAGAACTCAGACATGTGTGATGAGCAGCAACGCGTCTCTAAGCCGCAGGCTCCCATGCCGCCCAAAATTTTGGCAGCATCGCGCGGCCCAATTTTGCGCAAACTGACCGTTGTGCGATAATGCTTTTGCATGGCTTTGCGCAAACCAGTGAGATCGACCTTGTCATTCTCTTCGTTCGTATATAAGAAGGTCAACCGGTCGCCATCCAGCGTGAATTCAGCCGTGATGATTTTTACCCCCTCGATCTTGAGTTCAGCAACTTTTGCCCGGCAATTTACAATTGCCTCGGCTTCTTTCTTCTCCCAAATCTGGCGTGAAACCAGATCGCGTGCCGAGGCTTTTCGCTGTACGGCTTTCCAAGCTCCACCTTCAGGAGTGGGCGGATCTTCCACAATTTGGGCAATTTCCCCTAATTGAAGCCCCCGGCTGGTTTCAACAATCACCCGATCTCCTACAATCAGGTCGGGGTGCTGATTTGCACTGAAATGGTAGATCTTCCCCACATTTTGAAAGCGAACACCAACGATTAATTCAGTCATGGGGACATTCTACCGCAAAATTACAAAAAAAGATGCGAAGCGCAATGCACTTCGCATCTCTCTCTTGCGTTGTGGCAAGTTGTTTAATTTACAAATTCAATCGGGATGATATTCTCTTGCTTTAGGGCAGCCATACTTACTTTGGCAGCCACGTCTTCGGCCACAGATTTGAGGGCCTTGGCAACAGCACTCTCAGGTTGAGAGATCACCACCGGCTTGCCCGCGTCCCCGCCCTGGCGCACAGACGGATCCATTGGAATAGCGCCGATAAAGGGCACCCCGCTGGCCTTTGCCAACTGTTCTCCCCCGCCGCTGCCGAATATATCCATCTGTGTGCCATCGGGGAGTTCGAGGAAACTCATATTTTCAACGACACCCAAGATAGGCACATTAAGCTCGCGGAACATCTCCAGGCCGCGCGAGGCGTCATCCAGCGATACCTGCTGAGGCAGGGTAACGATCACCCCCCCGCTCAACGGCATCGATTGTGAGAGACTCAACTGCGCGTCGCCGGTTCCGGGCGGAAGGTCAATAATCAGGTAATCTAACTCGCTCCAGCGCACATCGGTGAGAAATTGTCGAATGGCCGAGTGCAGCATGGGGCCGCGCCAGATGAGCGGCTGGCCGGGCTTGACCAGAAAGCCGATCGACATCAATTGCACCCCATAGGCTTCCGCTGGAACCAGCTTGTCATCTTCGGGCGGCGGCAAGCGATCGACCCCCATCATTGTGGGGATATTGGGGCCGTAGATGTCGGCATCCAACAACCCTACACGCGCCCCGCTTTGGGCCAGTGAGACAGCCAGGTTTACGGCTACGGTACTCTTGCCAACCCCGCCTTTACCGGAGGCAACCGCAACGGCATTGCGAACAGGCACATCTAAAAGGCCGCGTGTGCGTCCATCACTGGGGACGTTAGCGTCCATCTTAATATTAACCGTCTCAACGCCTGGGACAGCTTTTACAGCGGCGAGGGCGTCATTTTCCATGCGGTCCTTCATTGGGCAGGCGGGGGTCGTCAGCATAATCGTAAAACTGACCTCCCCACCCTTGATCGCCAAATCCTGGATCATTTTCAAGGTCACCAAGTCTGTCCCCAAATCGGGGTCATTCACTTGACCAAGCGCCGCCAACACAGCAGCTTGAGAAACTTTGTCCTTGCTCATTTCTTTGCTTTCCTGGCTTTCGCGGCAGCTTTTTTGGCTTCTTTTTCGGAGCGGGCTGTTTCTTCGCGCTCGAAATTTAAAGGCCGAATGGAGCTATAGTAAGTCGCCGGTTTGAGCAGTTTTTCTTTATCATACATATTGCTGGCAAAACGATCATACACCGCCAGCTCATAATCGTGGTCCATCTTGATGGCATCGAAAGGGCAAAATTCTGCGCACAAACCGCAGTTCATGCAGATATCGACATCGACATAGAATTCTGCTGGTTCGGGGATCGGTCGGCCGGTTTTGGGGTCTTCGGAACGTTCAATCCAAATGCACTGAGGCGGACAGACCTTTGCACAAATGCCGCAAGATGTGCAGCGAATTTCGCGTTCGCCATCTTCAAGTTCATCGTAAACCAGGAAGGGGATGAAGCGAAACTCCTCCGGGGTGGGCAGCTTCTCTTCAGGATATTGCACCGTGAAGAGACCGCGCACATCTTTGCTACTGCGATAGGCAATGCCTTCTTCGGTGTAGCGTTCTTTCCCGCGTTTGATGTCATCGATATACGTATCCCAGAAGTGACGCCAGGTTACGCCTAATCCTTTGAGTATTCCTTTACCATACATATTTCAGTTCTCCACTTTACCGGTCAGTCTCGCCCAAAACAATGTCGATCGAACCGAGGACGATCACCGCGTCGGCGACTTTGTCGCCTTCGCACATCTTGCTCAAGGCCGTCAGGTTGATAAACGATGGCGCCCGGACGTGATAACGCCAGGGGTTGGGACCGCCGTCGGAAACCACATAAAAGCCCAACTCACCCTTAGGAGCCTCGACGCGTCCATAGGCCTCGCCAGCCGGAACGCGGATGGAGTATTTGGGTTTGCCAAATATAATTTCGCCTTCGGGCAAGGTATCGAGAGCTTGCTGCAAAATGCGAATACTCTGGCGGATTTCATCCATGCGCACAAGATAACGGTCGTAAACATCGCCATGGTAGCGCACGGCCACATCAAAGTCGAAGCGGTCGTAGATGCCATAAGGGTCGGCGCGGCGCACATCGTAAGGTACGCCCGATGCTCGCAGTACCGGCCCAACTGCCGAATAAGCAATCGCTTCTTCAGGGGTCAAGACACCCACACCTTCGCAGCGGGTGCGAAGGATCTCGTTTTCGGTCAGGTAATGATCAAGTTCGTCAATTTGACGCGGCAATCGCTCAAAGGCGAGATCACGCATCATCTCGTACACCCCAGGCGGGAGGTCGCGCGCTACGCCGCCAAAGCGGAAGTAATTGCACATCATGCGCGATCCGGCCGCGGCTTCAAAGACATCCAGAATCAACTCGCGTTCTTTGAGGGCGTAAAGCATGGGCGTGAAGTACGCGCCCAGGTCGTTGGTCAGGGCGCCGATCGCCATTAGATGGTTGGCGATGCGGGTAAATTCCGACATGATCACACGCAGGTACTCAGCCCGCTCTGGCACTGACACCTTATCGCCCAGTAGCTTTTCCACGGCCAGGGCATAGCCGAAGTTGTTGGTCATCGAGGAAAGATAATCCAGGCGGTCGGTGAAGGGCATATTCATTAAATAGGTATTGCGCTCACCAATCTTTTCGTGGTTGCGGTGCAGGTAGCCCATCACCGGCTCGAGTTTGACGATCGTCTCCCCGTCGAGGGTGGCGACCATGCGGAAGACACCATGCGTAGAAGGGTGCTGCGGGCCGAGGTTGACGACAATCTGCTCGGTTTGCAAGGCATCGCCGGTTTCAATTTGTTTCATGCCCTCATATAGCGCCGCGTCTCCATCAGGGATCCAGGTTTCGGGGTTGAAATCACCGGGATACTCGACATTTTTATTAAAAGGATTCTCGTCCTCGGCGCGGTAAACATCACCGCCCGGCCAACGAGCATCGAAGGGTTTGTTGTCTTCTTCGTAATAGGCTTCCTTCCAATCCTTCCGCAAGGGATGACCGGCAAAGCCCTCCCACATGAGGATGCGCTTGAGGTTGGGATGACCCTCGAACCGAATGCCCAATAGATCCCAGGCTTCGCGCTCCTGGAAATCGGCGCCGGGGAAGATCCCTGCAAGGGAGGGCACTACTGCATCCTGGCGGGACACTTGCACCTTGAAGACGAGTGCGCCTCCGCCGGTGGACTTGTAAAGATGATAGACAACTTCCATTTTTTCTTCGGGCAGGTAATCGACACCGGTAACCGATGAAAGGAAGTCGTATCCGAACTCGTCACGCATGGCGGTCGCAAATTCGACCAGCTTTTCAGCAGCGACGAGATAACCTTCATATCCGCTGCGCTCATCCAGAGAGACCTCAGGGAAGCGAGCTTCGATATCTTTGGCTTTCGCTAACGTTGTCATGATTCTCTCCTGAATTAGGCCTGTTCGGGCGCGCTTGCAGCGCTGTGGAGCTTTTCTTTAAATTGAGGGAAGTCGCGCGGATCAAGCAAGTCGGGGCCTAAGATCGGAATAGGGATAGCTTCCAATGGCTCTTTCTGATACCAGCGCACTTCTTTGAGGGATTGATGATCCATCATCTCCTGAAGTTTCATCAGACCAAACAGCAGGGCTTGCGGAGTTGGCGGACAACCTGGGATATAAACATCTACGGGCAGGAATTTGTCAATTCCAGAAACTACGTTATAGCCCTCTTTGAAGGGGCCGCCACCAGAGGCGCAAGCCCCCATAGCGACAACGTACTTGGGTTCCGGCATCTGGTTGTACAGCCGCACAATTTGGGGCACCATCTTCTTGGTAACCGTGCCAGAGACCAGCATTACGTCGGCCTGGCGCGGACTGGGGCGCATGATCTCCATGCCAAAGCGAGAGAAGTCGAAGCGCGCCGCGGCGGTGCAGATCATCTCAATGGCACAGCAGGCCAGGCCGAACATCATCGGCCAGGCCGAGTAACGACGGCCCCAGTTGTAGATTTTATCCAGGGTAGTGATGGCTACCACATCCTGCATTTCGGGCGGGATTTCATAACCTTTTGAGTTGAGTTCCTCAGGCATATGTTTTTACTCCTTGAGGTGAAGATTAGCTGATTATTCTTACGATGCACATTCTAACGAGGGATGAAAAATAGGGTGATACAAGCAAGACATAATCTTGCTTGTATCACCCTATTGCTCAATAATTTCTGTATGAAGGCGGCATCGCAAAAATAATCATAATTAGAATCCAACAACGGTTCTAATTATACTCGTGCAAACTCGGTTGTCAACGCGCATTAAAGAAAATGTTTTTTTGCTTAATTAAGATATAATACGCGTGTATTTTTGCAAAAGCCTTAAGGAACTGAATACTAAGACACATGCAAAACACTCGTCAGGAAATCCTAAATTATTTACGCACCCATCAGATTGTTTCTGCAATCGAGATCAGCCGCGCCCTGCATATGACTGCGGCGAATGCACGCCATCACCTGGCTTTGCTCGAAGAACAGCAAATGGTGGAGGCTGTCGGGCAACGCCCCCCAAAAGGACGCGGGCGCCCCACCACCCTGTTTACACTGACCCACCAGGCCATGGAAGACAATATCGACCTGCTGGTCGATGCACTCTTCAAGGTAATGCTGTCCAATGCTGATCCTGTGCAACCGTTTGATGCGCTGATACCGCTTCTCTTTGGTTCCCCCACTTCCGGTGCCAATCGGATCCAACAATTGAACCAGGTCATCCAAACCCTCAATGAGATGACCTATCAAGCTCGCTGGGAAGCATCCCCAGCCGGCCCGCGCATCATTTTTGGACACTGCCCCTATGCAGCCATCCTCAATGAAAACCCCGAACTCTGTCAGATGGACGAAAGCGCTCTGGCAATGCTCCTGGGGTTGCCCGTAGAACAGCTCGCCAAACTGACTCGCAATGCACAGGGCAAGGTCAATTGTGTTTTTGCCCTAAAACAGGATTAGTCCCACCATCTGAACCATCCAATGGTTTTTCAGAAACTGCCATGAGAAAAACAAATTCCTTCGGCCAAGGCAGTATAATGAGGCACCAAAAAATTGAGCTTAACTATCGCAAGTATACAATCCATCATTAATTCTACGGAGATATACAATGAGCAATGCCACCTTCGACATCATCCTACTTATTGCCCGCCCCGCTGCCGGAAAAAGTGAGATTATCGATCACCTGAAACGTACACCAGTTGCCGAACGAATATCACGCTTTCACATTGGCGATTTCGAAGAGATCGACGACTTCCCCATGTTGTGGACCTGGTTCGAGGAAGATGCCATCCTGAGTCAAATGGGGCATCCAAGATTGCATACCGATTCGGAGAACAATTTCATCGGTTACCACATGTGGGATTTGCTTATCGAACGAATTTGCCTGGAATATCAGAAAACTCTGCGCGACACCCCCAACTATCACGCCAGCAAGACGACGATCATCGAGTTTGCCCGCGGCACAGAGCATGGCGGATTTGCGCGCGCTTTTAAACATCTCAGCCGCATGGTTGCTGAACGCATGGCCATCCTTTATCTCAACATCTCTTGGGAAGAATCCTTGCGCAAAAACCGCGCCCGATACAACCCCGATCGACCCGACTCAATTTTAGAGCATGGGCTTCCCGATGAAAAACTTGAAAAACTCTATCGTCATGTCGATTGGGAAACCATCAGTGCGGCGAGCCCAGAGTTCATCGAGATTCAGGGAGTCGATGTGCCTTATGTTGTCTTCGAGAACGAGGATGATGTTACTACCGGACGCGGTGAGGCTCTAACAGCGCGGCTGGAAGAAACCCTGAAAAGGCTGTGGCAGCTTTATAAGCGGTGATTATGCCCCTCTCTTGGCAATATCACCGGTGGAAGCCCATCCAAGTTAGATATTATTTGGACACGGGTATTATAAGCCGCAAATAGATTGTCTTCGGTCAGTACCGTTGCGGGGCTTCCCAGGGCTTTCATCTCACCACCTAGCAATAGTGCGACCCGATCTGCATACGCAGATACCTGATTGAGGTCATGGAGCGCCATCAAAATAGCCAATTTTTCCTGTTGGGCTAATTCTCGCACCAACGATAGGAAATTGATTTGATGCTGCAAATCGAGATGATTCGTTGGCTCATCCAGCAGCAGCACAGGTGTCTGCTGCGCCAGAGCGCGCGCCAGGAGCACTCGTTGTTGTTCGCCTCCCGAAAGTTGGGCATTACGCCGCCCAGCAAGGTGTTCGATGCTTGTTTTTTTCATCGCCCAGTGCGCAATTTCTACATCTTTAGCGGTCGCCCTGCCAAACCAGTTCATATGGGCGGTGCGCCCAATGAGGACAGTCTGTTCTACCGTGAAAGCACCTCCCAGGGGCCGCGCCTGAGGCACCACGCCCATGATGCGCGCCCGCTCTCCGTTGCTTAGGTCGGTAATATCTTTTCCAGCAAACTGCACTCGGCCCGATTCAATCTTGGCCACGCCGCTAATTGCTCGAATCAGGGTCGATTTTCCCGCGCCATTGGGCCCAATCAATGCCATGATTTCGCCAGGCGCAACCTGTAGGTTAATATTTTTTAAAACGGGATTGGTGCCGTAACGCACCGAGAGCGCATGGATCTCAAACATTACCAAAATACCTCACTCTTCGCCCGGCGCAGGATCCACAAGAAGAAGGGTGTGCCAGCCAGGGCAGTTACAATGCCAACCGGCAATGTTTGGGGAGCCAAAAGAACACGCGCCAGCACATCGGCCAGAAGCAACGTACTGGCACCCCCCAGAATAGACAAGGGAATTAGTTTGCGATAGTCACTCCCCCAGATGATGCGCGCCAGGTGCGGAACAATCAGGCCGATGAAACCGATCACACCCGAGAATGAAACCGCCACCGCCGTAGTAAGCGAAGCTATCAGGATAATCAACACTTTGGCGCGCTCCACCGACAAGCCCAATTGTTTGGCTTGCTCTTCCCCAAATTGCAAGATATTTAGGGTATGTCCTGAAAAAACCAATAAAATGACTCCCACTGCCATGTAAGGTAACGCGGCGAATACCGGCTGCCAGCCAGACATGGTGCCGCCTCCCAGCATAAAAGAAAGCGCCCTATATACATGATCGTTCGAGTTGAGCATTAAAAAGGAAGTCAATGCTGAAGCAAAGGCGCCAACGGCCACCCCCGACAGTATTAATGTTGTAAGGGGAACCATTTTACCTACGCGTGCCAGGTTATACACAACGATCATGGTTAATAAGGCTCCAACAAAAGCCCCCACGGGAATCCAGTAATAGCCCAGTAAATTTTGCGGCCAATTCAATGCCATCACTGCCACGGCGCCCAAACCTGCCCCCGAGGCTACGCCGATGATATATGGATCGGCAAGCGGATTACGGAACAACCCCTGATAAGCCGCTCCACTACCTGCCAGAGTTGCCCCGGTGATGGCGATCAATATTGCGTGTGGTAAACGCACCTTGAGGATAATCACTGCAAAGGATGCCGGCCAGCTTTGGGGTACATCTAACAGGGGAATTGATGTCAAGATGATATTTAGAATTACACGGGGATGAATAAACACAGCACCCAACGCAATGCTCAAGAGTGCCGACAAAAATAAAAGCATAAAAAGCATGATAAACGGATGCTTATGTATCATTGCTACTAAAAAACCTCCTCTTGAAGAGGAGGCTGAAGTAACAAGCCACTGGCCTGCAAACGCACATATCTACCTTCCTCGAGGCTATGTAAAAACTAGCATGAGCGACCTGGCTAAGTTTGTCGAACTCGTCATAATACGATTGCTATCTAAAGAAGTTGACGATTGACGAACCGTACAGTTGCGGGACAGCGCCGGACTTTACCGGCTTCGCTTAGGCTAATCGCCGTACCTTCCCATCCGGGGGTTGAGGCACGCTAGTTTATTTCGATTTTCTGCTATTGTACCGCAAAAAGCAACCAGATATCTCAAGAGAGCCCCGAATTCAATATGTCAAATGTCTGGTTTCAAACAATTCTAAACTGACATTTCTCTAAATCTGCGTGAAAAATACATAAAAAACAATTCCCTTAATTGACAAGCGATATACCTTCTGATATATTAGTGATATATGCAAAGCATATCTGTCATCCACGCTACCAATATCTTTCTTGGCAGTTCTCCCCATCAGTTAAGGAAAGTCATGCAATAAAATAGTCCTGGATAGATGGCATGCAAAACAACTTTTCTTCTTATAAAACGCATCCGCATAATCAACAGGAACATTATACGATTCAGTATTTTTCGTGCTTTATGGCATAAGAATAAACTCACTTCAAAAACGATTTCAAGATGCAGGCCAACAAATGCACACGCTCTAACATTGGCCTGTATGTTGCGCGGCACACCTTGTTCTATCGAATCAGGCACAGCGCAATTCTAAAATGTAGTCGGATAGATATGTACCAATCATCATTCTAACCGGCACACGAATTTTGAAAGGAGGTGTTTGTAAGACCAGTTCCCCCACCCCATAAATTTTCGATCCATATTTCAACATACTCTGACAGGAGGAGTAACGAATGAATTTCAAGCGATCGAGTATTTTTGTTGTTCTGGCATTGCTGCTTTCACTAGCACTCATTTTGAGTGCCTGCCAGCCTACAGCTGAAGAACCCGCTGCTGAAGAACCTGCCGCGGAAGAGGCAGTTGCCGAAGAGGCTGCACCTGCGGAAGAAGCTACCGAAGTATTCAAACTCGGTATTTTGGGGCCTTTTAGCGGCCCAAGCGCACGCACCGGTGATGAATTCAAGCAATCCGCGACGATGGCCTTTGATGCCATTGGTTGGCAAATCGGTCAATATAAGATTGAACCGGTTTGGATCGACTCGCAGTCTGACCCGGCCAAGGCCTCCCAGGCTTATGAGCAAGCCGTTGTTCAGGACGGCATTCAGGCTGGTGTGCTCAACTGGCATAGTTCCGTTGCGGTCGCCGCGATGGAAATCACCGCCAAACATCAGATCCCACATGTCTTCGGCTTTGGTGCAACAGAAGTCGTCAACGAAACCTTCGCATCTGACCCCGAATACTACGGCTACTGGATGTTCAAGGGCTGGCCTTCCCCCAGGAAGTTGAGCATCTCCTACGTTCAGGCTCTCGAAGATGCCATTGCCACCGGCAAGTGGTCCCCAGCCGAGAAGACCGTCGCCATCTACGGCGAAGACACCGACTGGGGCCGCTCCTTCGGCGGCGCCATCAAGGGTCAGCTCGAAGATGCCGGTTGGACTGTCGTTGCTGAAGAGTACTTCGGTATCGACCAGACCGAGTTCTACCCCCTACTTAACAAGTTCAAGGACCTCAACCCCGCCCTCATCGCAGGCACCAGCACCGGCCTGCCCGTTGTCTCCAACTTCATCAAGCAAGCTGACGAAGTCGGGCTGGAAAGCCTGATCGTCATGGACGGTATGGGGTGGTTTGGCGAGTGGTACGACTCCATTGGCGAGGCTGCCAATTACGTCCTCGACCAGATCCCCGGTTGGGCTACTGCCGAAGGTCAGGCCTTCGCCACTGAGTTTGAAGCTCAAGCTGGCTTCCCCCCCAGCCCATCCGCTGGCGGTCTCTCTTACGACGGCGTCAACTTCTTCCTGGCGATTGCCGAGGCTACCTACGCTGAGTACGGCGAACTCTCCAGTGAAGCGATCTACACCTTCGTCAAAGAGAACCTCTGGACGGGCGAATGGAGCTACACCGACGGTATTGTCATGAGCAATTATGCCGCTACCGCCGAGACCGTTCCTGACCCCGTTGTTGGCCAGGGTTACTACATCTTCCCCGTCCTCCAGTACTTCGACGGTGAAGGCAAGGTCATCTACCCGCCTGAGTGGGCCGTGCAAGAATTTACCCCCAAAGGCGCAGAACAGGCCGAGAGCATGGTTGAAGAACCCATGGAAGCGACCGAAACGTTCACCCTGGGTGTGTTAGGGCCTTTTAGCGGCCCAAGCGCTCGCACCGGTGATGAATTCAAGCAGTCCACAAACATGGCGCTTGATGCAGCGAACTGGCAGGTTGGCCCTTACAAGATCGAAGTTGTCTGGATCGACTCACAGTCCGACCCGGCCAAGGCCTCCCAGGCTTATGAGCAAGCCGTTGTTCAGGACGGCATTCAGGCTGGTGTGCTCAACTGGCATAGTTCCGTTGCGGTCGCCGCGATGGAAATCACCGCCAAACATCAGATCCCACATGTCTTCGGCTTTGGTGCAACAGAAGTCGTCAACGAAACCTTCGCATCTGACCCCGAATACTACGGCTACTGGATGTTCAAGGGCTGGCCTTCCCCCAGGAAGTTGAGCATCTCCTACGTTCAGGCTCTCGAAGATGCCATTGCCACCGGCAAGTGGTCCCCAGCCGAGAAGACCGTCGCCATCTACGGCGAAGACACCGACTGGGGCCGCTCCTTCGGCGGCGCCATCAAGGGTCAGCTCGAAGATGCCGGTTGGACTGTCGTTGCTGAAGAGTACTTCGGTATCGACCAGACCGAGTTCTACCCCCTACTTAACAAGTTCAAGGACCTCAACCCCGCCCTCATCGCAGGCACCAGCACCGGCCTGCCCGTTGTCTCCAACTTCATCAAGCAAGCTGACGAAGTCGGGCTGGAAAGCCTGATCGTCATGGACGGTATGGGGTGGTTTGGCGAGTGGTACGACTCCATTGGCGAGGCTGCCAATTACGTCCTCGACCAGATCCCCGGTTGGGCTACTGCCGAAGGTCAGGCCTTCGCCACTGAGTTTGAAGCTCAAGCTGGCTTCCCCCCCAGCCCATCCGCTGGCGGTCTCTCTTACGACGGCGTCAACTTCTTCCTGGCGATTGCCGAGGCTACCTACGCTGAGTACGGCGAACTCTCCAGTGAAGCGATCTACACCTTCGTCAAAGAGAACCTCTGGACGGGCGAATGGAGCTACACCGACGGTATTGTCATGAGCAATTATGCCGCTACCGCCGAGACCGTTCCTGACCCCGTTGTTGGCCAGGGTTACTACATCTTCCCCGTCCTCCAGTACTTCGACGGTGAAGGCAAGGTCATCTATCCGCCTGAGTGGGCTGTGCAAGACTTTACCCCCAAACCTTAGGCTGATGTTTGTTTGAAGGGGTGGCGTTTTGCCACCCCTTCTCTTTATTATTTGGATATACGCAGCACTCTGATTTTTTCATCGAAAATAGGGGTAAGCGGAGCGCACCGGGCTCCCCTCACCCCTATTTTCGAAACTTCCCTATCACAATAAAACGTATCTCCCAACAATGTAGAGAGGCAGTTATGATGATACTTGATACCAATGAAGTCACCAAAAGATTTGGCGGCTTGACCGCCGTAAATGCTGTCTCCATGCGGGTTGAAGAAGGCCAGATTTATGGCCTGATCGGCCCAAACGGAGCCGGCAAAACAACTTTCCTGAATGCCATTGCCGGGTCTTTTCCCCCAACTTCGGGATTGGTAAATTTCAGAGGCAAAGAGACCACCGGGCTTCCTGCCGATGTTATGTGCCGCAGAGGCATGGCCCGCACCTTCCAAATTCCACGCCCATTTCCCAAATTAACCGTCTTCGAAAATGTCAAAGTCGGGGCAATTTTTGGTGCTACAGATGGCGCAGCTAAATCGGCAGAGCAGCGCGCCCATGAAGCTTTAGAATTCGTAGAATTTTCGCAACCTCCCGACACGCCTGCAGAGCGTTTAAACGCTGTCCAACTCAAACGGCTTGATCTTGCCCGCGCATATGCCTGCCAGCCCCAACTCTTACTGCTAGATGAGCTTGCCTCAGGCCTGACACCCGGAGAACTCGAATCGATCATGGCATTGATCAAACGCATTCGTGATACTGGCATCACCATTATCGCCGTCGAACACATTATGCGCCTCATCAAAGGGATATGCGATGAAGTCATGGTCATTCAATATGGCACCACCATCGCCGAAGGGACACCAGACGAAGTCCTTTCCAATCCCAAAGTCATCGAGGCCTACTTAGGTGAAGAGGAGGTCCCCCATGCTTGAGCTAAAAGACCTAAATGCCGGTTATGATTTTCTCCAAGTCTTGTGGGATGTGAATCTACATGTTGATGAAGGAGAGTTTATTGCCCTGGTCGGCCCAAACGGTGCTGGGAAATCCACCACCCTACGAACCATTGCCGGATTGATTACGCCAAAAAGCGGGGAGATTTTGTTTCGAGGAAAATTAATTAACGCGCTGAAACCCCACGAAGTCAGTCGCCTGGGGATCAGCTATGTCTCCGAAAAACTGAATCTCTTCACCGATATGTCCGTGCAAGAGAATTTGCTTCTTGGCGCCTATGCCGTCCACGATCAAGAAAAACAGCTCCAAACGTTAGATTTTATCTTCGAACTATTTCCGCGCCTCGAAGAACGCAAAAAACAACTCGCCGGCACGATGAGTGGCGGTGAACGCAAGATGTTAGCCATCGCCCGCGGCATGATGTCTAATCCGGAGTTGATGCTGGTGGACGAACCATCTTTGGGGTTACAGCCTAATCTGGTACAGGACGTGTTTCGCGCCTTACGCTTGCTGCGCGATCAGGGGGTGACCATTTTGCTGGTGGAGCAAAATGTTAATGCCACCCTTGAAATCACCGACCGGGCCTATATTCTAGAGCAAGGTCGTATTGTCATGGAAGGCCCCAGCCGCGAGGTCAAAGAGAACGATCACGTTCGCAACGCCTATCTGGGCATCTAGAAACGATACATTTGTCTATCATCAAGATTTTCTCGTAGAAGGAGAAATCCTATGGCAACTCAAATAAGCGCAGCATCAACGTCACAACAAACGTTGATGTCTCGTATTAAAGATAACCTGCCCCTCTTCATTGTGAGCGTCTTTTCCATTTTCTTGCTGATAATCGTCGGCTACAAGGGCGGCATCTCACAAATCATTAACACCTTCGTCGCTGGTGGTATGTGGGCCTTGCTCGCCGTTGGTTTGGCGCTGGTTTTCGGCGTGATGAATATTCCGCACTTCGCACATGGTGAATCTTTTATGGTGGGCGCCTATGTAGCTTACTTCGTCTTCACACCATTGTTGGAATCGCTGGGAGATAACCCCAGCCCCTTGCTGCACGCCCTGGCCCCCTTTGCCGGCATCATCGCGGCGGGCCTGGTCGGAGCTGTACTTGGTGTAATCATCGAACGCCTGATCTTTGCTCCACTTCGCCACCGTACACGCTCGGGTTGGGTAATGAACGCCTTTTTGCTCACCGTGGGCATATCCTTTGTGATGACCAACGGTGCCACGCTGACCATCGGGCCTAATTTTCGCGGCATCCCAAAGTATTGGGATGTCGAGCCGCTCGAATTTCTGGGGGCGCGTCTCTCGGTCGACCGTCTGGTCGCATTCTTCATCGCTATGGTCACAATCGGCATCTTATGGTTCTTCCTGCGCCGCACACGCACGGGCCGGGCCATTCGTGCTGTTGCTCAAGATGAAACCGGCGCACAAATTGTTGGCATCAATCTAGACTTCATTCAAACGCTAACCTTCGCCCTTTCCACAGCCACTGCGGCAATCGCCGGGGCTGCCCTGCTCTTCATGTTCCAGGCCTACCCTACCGTAGGACTGAAACCCCTTTATTTTGCATGGTACGTAGTCATGCTGGTCGGCCTGGGCAATATCGCTGGGGCAATTGTGGGCGGCTTCATCGTAGCGCTGCTGCAAACAGCTACCCAGACTTTCTTCACAATTACCTGGGAAACCGTTATCCCAACAGCCGTCATGATCCTCGTATTGCTGTTAGCACCTTCAGGCCTCTTTGGCAGTGAAGTCAAAGGCGTACAGGAACAATAAGAGGAGTGCATTCTATGAATAACGCGACTAACTCAACCCCCTATCAACGCATTGCAGCTCTTCTCAACCGCTTTGGCTTCAACCCTTTGGGGCTGGGCTTACTCATCATCATCGCCGTGCTACCCTTTCTCTCGCCCTTCGACCAAGAACACATTCTGCGCTGGATGATTATGGGCGCATTCCTGGCGGCTCAGGCCGTGGCCTTCGATTTCACCGCCGGGTTCATCAGCGTGGTCAACTTTGGTTTCGCCGCGCTCCTGGGCTTGGGGGCCTACACATCGGGGATGCTGACAAATACTCGCCCGACAATCATCATGCAGTTTGGCCTCTCTCCCTGGATTGGTATCTGGGCAGGAGCGCTCGTCGCGGGGGCTGTGGGGCTGCTACTCGGCATGTTGACTCTACGCCTGAGGGGCATCTTCGCCGCGGTGATGGCCTGGTTTGTGGGCATTGCCTTGATGGGCATCGTCAATAACATGACAGAGTGGACACGCGGCCCACTGGGAATGGCCCCCGTCAGTCTGCTTGAGCGAGGCACAGGCAACCGGGAATACTTCTACATCATTCTAGCAATGATGGTTATCATTTACATCACGCTAAAATTGATCACCAACTCAAATTATGGATTGGCCTTCCGAGCTATCGGCCAAAACATCGACGCAGCCCGTGCCTCGGGCATTAACCCCACCAAATACCGCGTCTTCAACTTCACCGTCTCGGCTTTCTTTGCCGGGTGGCTGGGCGGGTTCTACGCTCACTACTTTGGCTCACTGACTCCCATGACACTCATGCACACGTCCAAAACAGTGGAAGTGTTAGCCATTGCGTACATTGGTGGGCGCGGCAGTCTGTGGGGCGGCATCGCCGTTGCCTTCCCCTTCGTATTCTTCATCGAATACCTGCGCTCGAACCTGACGGATTTGCCCGGTTTACACATGGTAATTTACGGCATCTTAATGATCCTGGTGATGATCTACTACCCGGCTGGTCTTTCTGGAGTTTATTACTGGGCCACAGAGAAAATTCAGGCCTGGCGCGTTAAGCCCAAAACAGAGTAACGGCACACGCGATTTCGGAAGTCTCACAAATCTTTCACGATCGGCCACAACGCGCCCTGCTGCGCAGGCCCGCACCCCACATCACCACCGGAGACTTCCGAAATCTATCTTCCCCACAAAGGTGGTGATGCTCCATCTCTATACACGCGTTTTTATTCTAAGGTGGTGGCGGAATGCAGCAAATATTTGTCCCCAATGCAGAGAACTTCCCCAAATCTGCCGATGCTGTGGTCATCGGCGGCGGCATTGTCGGCGTAGCCACAGCCTTCTGGCTCTCGCGAGCAGGGTTAGATACTGTACTCGTAGAGATGCGCCAGGGGCTTTCCACACTGACTACCCCCAGTTCTATCGAGAGTTTTCGCGCCCAGTTTACAGAACCAGCCATGGCCGAAATTGCCCTGCCAAGCATCGAGATCTTCGAGAACTTTGCAGACGTCGTTGGCATTCCTGAGATCAATATCAGCATCCATCACCAGGGCTATCTCTTCGTCACCGACGCCCCAGAGATGATCCCCGATGTCGAGGCTGCTGTCCAAACCCATCGCCGCCTGGGCATCACCGACTCGGAATATCTCACCGGCGACGAAGTGCGCCAACGCTTTCCGTACGTTAGCGAGCGCGCCGTTGCGGCTACATTCCGACAAAAAGACGGCTGGCTTTCATCGCACGAAGCCACTCAGGGATTTGCGCGCGGCAGCCAGGCGCGTTTTCTCGTCGAAACCAAAGCCACGGGGATCATACAGGACCATCAGGGCGTCAGCGGCGTAGAAACCAATCGCGGCACTATTGCCACGCGTGTGGTGGTCAACGCGGCTGGGCCTTTCGCCGGAGTTGTAGGCGCAATGCTCGGACTGGAGATCCCCGTCCGGCCTGTACGCCGTCAAAAAGCCTACATCACCCCTCGGGCAGCGATTCCACAAAACGCGCCCCTCTCCATCGACCTTGCGCGCGATTCCTATTGGCGGCCAGAGACCGGCGGCGCACTGATCGGCTGGGTCAATCCCGAAGAGCCAGAAAGCCCGCCATCGGAGAACATTCCCACCGACCGCTTCTTTGCCGCTCTGAATATCGAAAATCTGTTGCCACTATTCCCCTTCTGGGAAGGGATCGCCGAAAACCTCAAAGCCAGCGATGTGATGGTCAGCGCCGGGCAGTATGTCTACACTCCCGATGACCAACCGTTGATCGGCCAGGTAGCAGAAGTTGCAGGTTTCTACTTAAATTGTGGCTATTGGGCCGGGGTGATGTTGGCCCCTCAGGCCGGAAAACGCATTGCCAACCTGGTCACCGGGAAGATGAACCCCGAAGATAACCTGCTGCGCCCCACCCGTTATGCAGAAGGCATTGTATTGGAGGGCAGCAGTTTTTTGCGCGGGCATTGAGAACCCGGCTCTTCTAGGGCAGTTTTTTACTTCCCGTTCCGCCGGATACCAATATGGAAGCCAGAAACTACGAATGAAGCCGCCAGCCTCGATCACCAACCCTCCATCGGCGTGATGCCGTATGGCGGGCTGCTTTTGCCTACCCTACTTGGAGAATAACATGCTCAAGAACTGGTGCGAGTTCCTCTCAACCACCGACATCCGGGCCATCCACGAAACCAGCATGAAATTGCTGGAAAACGTCGGCGTTCACTTCCCCCAGGAAGAGGCCTTGCAAATCTTTCGCCAACACGGTTACAAAGTGGATGGACAGACTGTTTTTCTTTTGGAAGAACAGGTCCTACAAGCCCTAAAATCCATTCCGTCCCAGTTTATGGTCCATGCCCGTAACCCTGAGCGCAGCCGGACAGTGGGCAGCGGAGATACTCTTTTCGCGCCAGGCTACGGCGCGCCCTTTTTGGTGGATGCAGAAAAAGGCAAACGTTCCCCCACCCTCGAAGATTATCATAACCTTGCCAAACTTGCCCAGGCTCTACCAAATCAGGATTGCAGCGGCCACTTGATGGTCGAGCCGCAAGACATCCCCAGTGAAAGCGCTCATTTGCAAATGCTCTACGCCAATATGCTGCATTCCGATAAACCCTTCATCGGCAGCACCGAAGGCGTAGATGGCGCGCAGCACACTCTGGAGATGATCGAAATTCTCTTCGCGGGCAAACCCGACAAATATGTCACACTGGGCGTAATTAACCCCCTTAGCCCGTTGGCCTATGGCACCGATATGATTAAAGCCATACTGGCCTATGCCCGCGCCGGGCAGCCGATCATTTTTGCCACACTGGTGATGGCCGGCTCTACCGGGCCAATCACCCTGGCGGGCGTAATCGCTCAGCAAAACGCCGAGTTACTTGCCGGGATCGTTCTTTCGCAATTAATCAACCCTGGCCTGCCGGTACTCTACGGCTCCACATCCACCAATATCGACATGCGCACCGGCGCATTAGCCATTGGCAGCCCGGAACTCTCGCTGTGCATCACCGCCCACACGCAGATAGGGCGTTTCTACGGCTTGCCAGTACGCGGCGGAGGGGCACTAACCGACGCCAGCATCATCGACGCCCAAGCAGGTTACGAATCCATGTTCAGCCTGATGACATCCCTGCTCAGCGGCATGGACTTTTTGCTGCATTCAGGGGGCATCATGAGTTCATATCTGGCCTTCTCCTATGAGAAGTACATTATCGACGATGAAATGTTGGGCATGATGCGCCGCTTCTTGAGCGGCATCCAGGTCACGCCTGAGACTTTGGCTTACGATGTCATCGCCGGGGTGGGGCAGGGAGGCCATTTCCTCGGTGAGGAACATACCCTCAACCGCTGTCGCACCGAATTTTGGCAGCCGGTTCTCTCCGATCGCAGCGGTCTGGAAGCCTGGTGGGAAGGCGACCAGCACGACACAACCGCACGCGCTCATCAGCGTTGGAATGACCTGCTCGCGCAACATGAAGATCCGCCCCTGGATAAACTAACCGCACAGCAATTGAAAAAGTACATCGAGGCGCATACCGAGTAAACCGCTAAACATGGAACGCATCGACCAACGTATCCCCATTACCATCAACGGACGGCAGAACCAGGCTATCGCAGGTCAAACTGTTGCAGCAGCGTTACTCGCCGCCGGGATCCGCGCCTTTCGGCAGACACCCAATGGCGTGCCGCGCGGTATATTCTGCGGGATGGGTGTCTGCTTTGACTGCTTGGTCACGATTGATGAGATCCCTAACCGGCGCGCCTGTATAGAACTTGTCCACCCTGAAATGGAGATCTGCACACATCCGCATGAATAAGACTGATCTTGCCATCATCGGAGCGGGGCCTGGGGGGCTGGCGGCGGCGGTTGCCGCGGCGAAGGCCGAGTTGCGCGTGACATTGATCGATGAAAACCCCCGTCCGGGCGGCCAATACCTGCGCGGCGCGGCAAGTGCAAATCCGGCTTCGACAGAAAGGCGAGGGCGCGCACTTTTACGCCAGATCTCTAGTTTGGGCATCGCTATCCAATCCGGCACGTTAGTCTGGAATATCGAAGGTCATGTACTCAGCCTGCATTCATCGAAAGGCACCGCCCACCTGGAGGCACAAAGCATCATCGCCGCTACCGGTGCCAGAGAATGCGTGCATCCTTTCCCAGGCTGGACCTTGCCGGGTGTCATGACGCTGGGAGCTGCTCAAATTCTCGCCAAAGAACAAAACACATTGCCAGGAAAACGTATCCTGCTGGCCGGGACAGGGCCACTGTTATTGGCCGCGGCCAGCCAGCTTTTAGGCAAGGGTGCGACTATCGCAGGTGTGCTGGACGCCGCACCAGCTCTGCGCTGGCTCAAATTGGCAGCTTCACCTTTGGCTGCAGCAACTCGGATACCCGAAGGCTGGCAATATCTAAAAACGCTGCGCCATCATCGCATGAAGATACGTTTTGGAGAGATCGTCATCCGCGCCCAGGGTAATCATCAACTCGAAAGCGTCACCACCGCCCGTCTCGACCACACTGGGAAGCCTATCCCCGGCAGTGAACGGGAAATTCCTGTTGACACAGTTTGCATCAACGATGGCTTTACCCCAAACACCGAATTCACACGGTTGGCCGGTTGCCAACACGAGTATGATGCCCAACGCGGCGGCTGGGTTCCCAACACTACCGCATACTGCGAAACCAGTATCCCCTACTTGTTTGCGGTTGGTGAGTGCAACGGCGTAGCCGGGGCAAGCGCCGCCCTACTTGAAGGCCAAATCGCCGGTCTGACTGTTGCCTGCCAAAACAAACGTATGAGCATAAGTGAGTTCACACGCCTGCGAAGGCCTCTGCAACGCCGCTTGCGCACTCAGCGCCATTTTGGGCGCAGGCTAAACGCCCTCTTCTTCTATACTTCCACTGCTCTGCTCAAGAATGAAACCATCCTCTGTCGCTGCCAGGAGATCACTGCTGGGGCAGTCCGACAAGCCATCCAAAGCGGGGGCAATACCCTAGATGCGCTGAAGAATCAGCTTGATGTGGGTCAGGGATTATGCCAGGGCCGCATGTGCGGCCCGCAAATAGCCGAACTGATTGCTGCTCAAAACGGAGTGCCAATCGCACAGGCCGGATACTTCAACCCGCGCCCACCGCTTAAACCAGTCCCCCTCTGTGATCTAGCTGAGGAGCAAACCTAATGAGAACATCTGCCGATGTCCTCGTGGTTGGAGCCGGAATCGTTGGCGCAGCTTGTGCCTATTATCTCAGCGAACGCGGGCAGCAGGTGGTAATTATTGAGCGCAACTTCCCGGCCAGCGGCACATCCCGAGCATGTGATGGATTGGTGTTATTGTGGGACAAACTCCCCGGTGCAGAATTTGAACTTGGCCTTGCCAGCCAGAATCTCTGGCGGCAGCTTAACGAGACATTGGATGTTGATTTTGGCTTCGAAACCTCGGGGACGGTTTTCCTTGCAGAATTACCCGATCAACTCGAAAGTGGACGAAAAAAAGCGCGCAATTTATGGGATGCCGGGCAGCACGCCGAAATGCTCAACCCAATGGAGCTACGGAAACTAGAACCTGAGCTGGCACCTGATTTAGCAGGCGGCGTTTTGTTCCCAGACGATATACAGGTCGATCCCCGACGAGCCACTTTGGGGATGTTAGCCGCCGCCCAACGCCGGGGAACACGCCTTTACTCCGGGGCAGGCGTCATTCAGATCGAGGTTCCCCCCAACGGCAAGACAGGCCCCACCCGCCTGACCACCCCCCAGGGCGAGTTCGAGGCTCCCGCAGTTGTGTGCGCAGCAGGAGTGTGGAGCGCAGCTATCGCCAGGCTAGCAGGTTTCCATCTACCCATCCGCCCTCGCAAAGGCCATATTTTGGTCAGTGAAATTGCACCCAAGAAAATCCATCATCCACTTTTAGAAGGCGACTATGCCGCCTCAGTTCAATCGACTGCTGAAGACCGGCAGGTGGCTCTGGTGGCCGAAATGACAGCATCGGGCACATTGTTGTTAGGCAGTAGCCGCGAATTTGCGGGGTATGACCGCCGTGTTTCAACGGGCGTACTCCAGGCCATAGCCAAGCGCGCGATGCGATTTCTGCCAGGCCTGGGGCAAAGCACGATAATGCGCAGTTATGCCGGGCTGCGGCCCTGGTCTCCCGATCACCTACCCCTGATTGGCCCAATGCAACACGCCCCTGGATTTTATATCGCCAGCGGGCATGAAGGCGCGGGTATAGGGTTAGCACCCATTACCGGGCAATTGATCGCCAAGTGGATCTGCCAGGAGGCGATTCCGCTCTTTGCGATAGCAGTCTTACCCGACCGTTTTGGAACAAGTTTTTCGAACGGAGGGAATCAGCAGCAAAAATTCAACCGCTCTACACCGGGCCACTAAGCTTTATGCCAATACCCGCAAGGAGACAACGTATCAACATAAAATCATCGCGTTCGAAACAATGCACAACAACAAAATCGAGCGTACGACGAATGTCCTCTTATCGACAAACAAACCGCAAAGATATGACATGCGACACTAGAAATTCTGATATATTTGTAATATACTAGAAGGATCAGTTTTCAATTGAAAGCCCTTGAAACGAGGTGAATAAATGGCTGAAAATCTCACGACTGTTGTTTCGTCAAAAGCGCAAACAGTGGAAATCCATCGCAGCAAACCGACGGTGATCATCGGAGAGCGCATCAATCCCACCGGGCGCAAAAAAATGCTCAAAGCACTCCAGGAGGGGGATTTCGATATTGTACGCCAGGACGCGCTGAGTCAGGTTGCCGCGGGAGCAAAAATTCTGGATGTAAATGCTGGCGTTCCCGGCGCAGATGAAGTAGCATTACTACAGCAAGTGCTGACGACAGTAATGGAAACGGTGGATGTTCCACTATGCATCGACACAGCCGACCCGGAAGCGCTCGAAGCTGCTTTGAAAGCCTATGACGGCAAAGCGTTAATTAACTCGGTTAATGGTGAAGAACGCTCTTTGGAGGCGATCTTGCCATTAGTGAAAGAGTACGGTGCAGCTGTGATTGGCCTGTGCATGGACGATGATGGCATCCCCCCCACCGCCGATGATCGTTTTGCCGTTGCTGCCAAGATCTTCGAGCGGGCCGGGAAGCTGGGCATTGGGCCTGAGGATATTGTCATCGATCCGCTGGCGCTGACCATGGGTGCGGACCATACCGCCGGGCTAATTGCCATGCAGACCATTGAAAAAGTGGTTGCCGAATTTGGCGCTAATATTACAATGGGTGCTAGCAACATCTCCTTTGGAATGCCCGATCGCAAGTTGATTAATTCCACGTTCATTGCCATGTCGATTCATGCAGGTTTGACTTGCCCCATTACCAACCCCCTGGAAAAAGAAGTTGCCGTAGCAATTCTGGCCGCCGACCTCTCAATGGGGCGTGATGAATATGGAATGGCATGGATTCAAGCATTTCGCCAACGGGAGAAGGAACAAGCCGAATCATGACCGAATGAAAGGGTAAACCATGAAACCAACCGACGCCGAAAAAGCCTATTCAAAAATCAAAATGCAGATTGTGACCACTGCCATGCCCCCTGGTTCTGTAATCAGTGAAGCTCAATTGATGGATGAATTGCGCCTGGGGAGAACCCCCATACGAGAGGCGATCAAACAACTTCAGGCAGAGAATTTGGTAACCGTAACACCGCGACGGGGCATGTTTGTTGCCGATATCACGGTTACCGATTTGACGCATATCTTCGAAGTACGCATAGTATTAGAAGCGCTCGCAGCGCGGTTGGCAGCACAACGGATTACCCCAGATCAGTTATCAGAACTGCGGCGGCTTGCCGAGGAATATCAACATACTTCATCGAACAACAAAACACAACTCATTCAGTTGGATGAAGCCTTTCACACACTAATTGCCGAGGCAGCCAATAACAAGTTCCTCTCCAAAGAACTGGCACACTACTACAATTTGTCGCTACGGATTTGGTATCTGGCGATCAATTTCGCCCAACCTGAAGATATTGATGTCGTTGCCCATATTGAAATTCTAGAAGCGATTGAAGCTCACCATGCAGAAAAGGCCGCAAAAAGGATGAAACAACATGTGGAGGAGTTTCATCAAACGATCAAGCAATATCTGTAAACTTGGTCTAACTCCGAAAAATCTATCGGGCATGGCTGATATGGCTGTCGAGTTGATTTTTCGGCGCATCTACGCATAAGACGTTTTTTAACCCAACTATCAATTTTTTTCTGGAGGATAAAAATGAGTGAGATCTTATCCGAACTCTCTAAAGCCATCATT
>CAYFMI010000017.1:0-58329 GCA_964344175.1 uncultured Anaerolineales bacterium | reverse complement strand
ACCTTCTGAGGTTTTTTAGGCTTTCCAGTTCTTGTTACTCAGGGCTTTCTTAAAGTCGAAACGAAAAGCGCTTTTACCGCTGAGAGCGCAAAGAACGCAGAGAAAAATTTAAAAAACTCAGCGAACCCGGCGTTCTCTGCGGTAAATTTCTGGTATAGCACAAATTTAAGAAAGCCGTGGCTTGTTACTATAAGGGTATAGACTTGTCAAAACTATCCTTCTATAATATTCACACGATAACCGTATTCATCAAATTCTCTTTGTAGCGCAGCGCACTCTCCCGCTTTTCCAATGCTCCTGCGAACTTACTGAAGCGCTAATCTGGCCTGGTTGTTTTTTAAAGAAGGAGTTGTATCATGAAATTTCACTCACTCGCATTGCTTGTTTTGATGAGTATTCTGCTGACTGCCTGCGGAACACCAGAAAAGCCCCCACCACCGAGTGCAACACCACTCCCACCCACTGAAGCTCCCCCACCCACCGAGCCACCCCCTACAGAAACCCTCCCCTTACTCACCGAAACGCCAAATCCCACAGAAACTTCCATACCGGCACTAGAACCCTACACCGGGGCGCCACGCATTGTTTTCTCATCCAACCGGGGAGATGACCCCAACAAGATTGATCTCTACCTGTTCGATACAGGAACCGCTGAGATAACCCCCCTCAAGACCGGCTTTGATGCTGCCATTCTACCAAGCTGGTCTCCCGATGGCAATCAGGTTGCTTTTGCGGTGGCAAATGTCTGGAACCTCTACACCATCTATGCTGACGGTACTAATCTCACTCAGGTGACGGACTTCCGCAGCAATAACCCCGACTGGGCGCCAGATGCCAGCCAATTGGTCTTCCAATCTGATCATCAAAATGAGCCACAAGATACACCAGATATTTACGTGATCAACTTTGCTGACAGCGCCCTGTATGAGTTATTGGACGCGCCCGAATTTGCCGACTATGGTCCGCGCTGGTCGGGGGATGGCAGCCAGATTTTGTTCATCTCGAACAGCACCGGTAACATGGAGATCTTCTACATGAATCCGGATGGTAGCGAGGTTACTCAGGTGACTGACGGGGCAGATCCGGTTGGCAGCGCGGCCTGGTCGCCTGATGGGGAACGCATTGTCTTTGTCTATGGACAACGCCCGGCAACCGATCTTTACATCATCAACAAAGATGGCTCTGTTGAGAGCGTGGTGCGCCTGACTGCCGATGAATACACCGATGACTCGCCGTCATTTTCTCCTGACGGTGAGCAAATTGTCTTCTCATCTAATCGCAGTGGGAATTGGGATTTGTGGGTCGTCAATGCCGACGGAACCGGCCTCACTCAACTCACCGACGATCCCTTCTATGATGGTTTCCCCGATTGGAGCTGGTAACAATAGCACAAGTAGACTACGGAGGTCTTTAGGGCCTCCGTAGCTTCTTATCTCAAAATTATGCGAAAAATCCTGATTGTACTTTTTAGCACATTAATCGCAGCGACTTTAGCCTGCAATTTGGGTGTGGCCGAGGACAACAGCCTCCCGATGGGGGATGAAACCGTCTCGCCCACCTCCCCACCCCAGAGCGAGCCTTCCGAAACTTCCGCTGTAGTTGCCTGCATTCCCACTCTGCCCGAAGAAAAACCCGAGAAAAACGCCTATCCATCAATCGTTGATGAATTTAGCATTGTCGCGCCCTCTGGTAATCGCATCTATGGCATGATCCGCCGCCCAGATCCGCTGCAATACCCAGACCTTTGCTTCCCGGCAGTAGTACTTGTCCCTGGTGGGATCAACCCCGGGCGCTTGCTGGCGCTGGGTGGAGATGCGCAGTTATTAGCGGAGTCGGGCATGGTGGTAGTAACCTTCAACGCTGAGGGACGTGCAGACAGCTCGCCCGAAGACATCGCATCGGAAGGCAGCGAAGATTTCAACGGATTCCGCCAGCAAGACAGCCTGTGCGCCCTGGTAGAGTACACTATGAATTTGCCCTACGTGATCGCTGAAAACGTAGGGCTTTCTACGCAATCGTATGGCATTACCATGGGCGCGGGCTGCGCCGGTCGGCACCCCGAAATTTCCATCAAATATATCGTAGATGGTGAAGGTCCGCCGTATAGTTTTGTCACCTGCCACGGGCCAAGATTCCTAGCCGGGGATATGCAGAAATACAATACCGTCCGAGAGATTTTTGAGCGCCAGGCCACCTGGCAAGATGCATCGCAAGAAAATTTGGATTGGTGGTATGAGCGCGAGGCGATCAACTTCATTGGCGATTTTCGAGGGGACTACCTTCGTTTACAGGCCACTTGGGATCATGCCCAGCCCCCCGAAAATGAAGCTGACATCCCCAAATATCATCACCCCGAGGGCTGGCCCGGCGGAGGCCCGGCCTGGTGGCACAACAAACACACTACCGATATCGTCAATGCCGCTATCCAGGGCGGAGTCCCCTGGGTGCGGGTCAACCTCCCCCCTCAGGGCAACGCAGTTAATGCAACCTACGACGCCAATAACATGCCTGCGTTTTTACCGGGCGAACTGGCCGACCGCCCCTGGGCGGTAATCGCCATCATCGAAATGGCGCGAATGGAGTAAAATACTATCCGAAGATAAATGTGAAGGGCGCGAAGCACTCTCTACTTTTATCTTCGGAAATTTTAGTCGGTGAGACTTCTTATATCCGTACATCTTTTGGAGTGAAATCAATGCGTATTCTAGCGATCATCAACGGTGAATATGGAGAACGGCACGCCGCGAACATCATCTCGCATGCCCCCCCTTCTTGGCATATCGAAACCTGGCAAGCTCCAAAAATCTTGCCGCCTGTTCTTGACTACCCCGAAGACTATCTCCCCGAAAGCCTGCCAGCGGCGGATTTGATTCTCTCATTTGCTGAACACAAGGGGGTTGCAGAGCTTCTTCCGGATATTGCTCAGATGACCGGAGCCACTGCGGTGTTGGTGGCCGTTGATGATGAGAACTGGTTGCCGCGCGGACTGGCTCGTCAACTTATTGGATGGCTGGATCGCATTAATGTAGCGTGTGTTACCCCCAAGCCGCTTTGCTCATTAACGGAAACAGATTACGGAATTACCCGGCGTGATCGTGTGGATTATGACAATGTGCTGATTGCCGAATTCGCTGGCTTATTTGGGAAGCCCGAAATTGACGTTGAAGTTGATCCGGCAACCCAAAAGATTGCTGCTGCCTCAACAAAGCGCGATGCCGCTTGCGGTTGTGCCCGCTATGTCGCCGAAAATCTGGTTGGCCTGCATGTCGATGACGTTGAAGAAAAAGCGGGTCTGCTACACCATCATTTTCCCTGTCTTGCCAGCATGGTCAAATTGGACGATTTCAACCATGACACCTTGATGCATGAGTCGGGGCATCAATTAGTCGATTATATATCCCCGCAAATCAAAGCCTATAAAACAACCCGTTATATCCGCCCCGGAAAACGCAGCGACGATTAACAAAAAATCGGGTGGGCCAACGCCTACCCGATTTGATTGTGCGGATTCTGTGCAGGCCATTAATGCACAGGCTGTGAAGCCGGGGAACGACGGTTTTCGACAAACAAACGGAACAACCCGGCAATCGACAACAAGCCCCGAATACTGACAATTAACATCAAAAGGCTGCCTGCTACCCCGCCTGCAACAATCCATTTACGCGGAACCGCCCGCTCAGACTCAACAGCGAGGGCGGGTGTGGTTTGAGGGGTAAAAGCCATCAAACGGCTTCGTAAATCATCCACAAAGTCACGGCGGGGAGCAACCGGGGTCAGCGTAGATGCCAACTGTCTCTCCAGGCGGCTCAAGTCAATTTTCTTTTTTCTTGCAAATAATTTCATCTCTACCTCCCTATTTATTCTACGGGGTATGCAACTATTCCCACAGTACCCGGCCCTAAGTTTGCCGCGATACCGATGGATAATTCGGTCAATATCAGCGAATTGCAATTGATGACCGATTTTACCTTCTCCAAAAGCGCTTCCCCGGATTTCGGGTCGCGAGCATGCACAACGGCCACGTTCGCCCGGTGTTCGCCGATGCGCTCTTTGATCAGATTTAGCACTTGCTCTAATGATTTGCCACGTGTGCGCACTTTATCCGACATGTCCAGCATACCGTCGGTAAGCAGGACAATCGGTTTGACTTTAAGCGCCGAAGCCAGGGCGGCCTGGAGTGTTTTCACACGGCCACTCATGCGGGCATAATCCAGGGTGTCGAGAGTGAGAATGACCTCAATGCGCTTACGAATCTCTTCCAGGCGTTCAACAATTCTCTCGATGGAGAAACCTTCTCGATCCATCTGGCGTGCTTCACGCACCATATAGCCTTGTGCGGCAGAGCCAGCCGCCGAATCGAAAGGAATCACGCGATAATCGCCGGCTAATTCGCGGGCAGCCATCTCTGCCGAAGCATACGTGCCTGAAAGTTTTCTGGTCACATGTACCGACAAAATAGTATCGCCCGGTTGCGCAATTTTTCGATACACATCCATAAACTGTTGAGGTGTAGGCTGGCTGGTTTTTGGGATCGTTCCGGTTTCGTCAACGAGACGGTAAAACCCCTCATTGTCTAGATCTACACCCTGGAGGTACGTTTTCTCACCAAAATGTATATTAATCGGGATCAACTCAATACCAAATTCGCCTACCCATTCCGGTGGCAGATCCCCGGCTGTATCCATCACAATTCGTAACATGGTTTCATCCTCATCAAAGTGCTTACTCAAAACCTGCTTCGTTACTACTCTAAACTATATTCTTCGCGCAGAGCCAGCAGCGTGCGGTGATAAAGGCTCTTGATGGCGCCTTCTGTTCGTCCCATGATCTGGCCGATTTCGGCATTGGTGAGCTGCTCGACAAACTTTAACACCAACAACTGCTGACGCTCATCTGGCAATCGCCGGATTACGTGCAAAAGCGCCTCTTGCTCTTCAGCTTTGAGTACCGATGTTTCCGGCTTATCACCCTGGTAGGTCAAGGTAAAATCGAAACTCTCCAGGGGGATTTCTTGACGCCGGCTATTGTCGCGATACCAGTTAGCCACCAAATTGTGAGCGATGCGATACAACCAGGCCGAAATGGGTAGACCACGATTCTCGTAATTCGTGATGTGGCGAATCGCCCGGAAAAACACGCGTTCGGTTAAGTCTTCGGCGTCGTAGACATTGCCCGTACGAAAATAGATGTAATTATAAATGCGCTCTACATAGCGATCGTACAATTCTCCAAAGGCGTCGCGATCACCGCTTGTCGCCTGCTCTACGACTTGATCGTCGGAGAGATCGGCGAAAGGCAAAAGCGCCTGACTCTTCTCTGCAGAATTGCTTAACATAACACCACCTGGTAAAAATGGTTACTCTTCATGGTCTCGAAGTATATCATGTCCCCATATTATTTCGGTGTTAGGTGAAATAATTTATCCACACACCCTGACAGAAAACTTACACTAATGCTATAATGTTTTCGACCGAATAATCCGGGGATGACAGGCTTCGACGGGAGAGGCTGTGCCCGGACTGCGAGCCGAGAGGCGCCGACCTCGATAAATCAGCGCACACCTTTAAGTGCCACACGCACTGACTATGCTGCTCTTCCTCTCGCTGCCTAATGCGGTGAGCGCATGAGCGCAAACTGGCCTTAACGGCCACGTCCATCCAACCCCGATCTCTGGCCGGGGATGGAATGGGCGACACAAAGCCAGAGTGCCGCGCACGACGCCGCTACCTGCGCTCAAGTGGGGCTTTCGGGTCCCGGCGGCTGGTTGAGTTGGATCTTTGGTCACCTGTAGGCCACTCAACAAGTAAAAACAAGTGACTACGCTCGTAGATGTTCGCGGTGCTAATCTTTCGGACGCGGGTTCGATTCCCGCCATCTCCACCATCGTAAAAACAGCGCAGAGTTTTTCACTCTGCGCTGTTTTTGTTACGCTGCTTTCGCTTGCAGACGTTGCTGTATTTTCTCGCTTCCCAATTCGCGAATGGCATCGGCGGCAATCCATCGGGCGGTTTTATCATCAATCGCTGCAATTTCTCGGGCGCAGGCCAAAGCCGCCTGGTTGAGATTCAAGTTGCGTTTGCCAATGTTGCGCAAGGCCCAATTGACCGCTTTTTTAACAAAGTTGCGCGGATCGGTGGCCTCTTGCCGGATTAAGGGAAAATACTGCACGAAGGCCTCATCGCCGGCTGCTTTATCATGCCATGCCAGGCAAGCAATCAGTGCAAAAGCTGCCCGTTTGACAAATTCTTCTTCTCGACCGGCCCATTCGAAAATTTTACCCTGCGCCAGGGGTGATTTTTCGAAAAGATTCATACACAATTGATCGCATACATCCCAGGAGTTGAGGCCTACCACCCAAGTTTCCATTTGCGCTTCGGTCAAAGCATCAGGGTCAGCAATCATTCCTGCAACAATGCGCGCTTCAAGAATTTCGGTTTCCCAAAGCTGCAAAGCCAGCGCATGATTTCTCCCGATCGTTTTGGCAATTTTACGCATGACGGGCACAGAAACACCCAAACGCTTCTCGGTGACAATGCCAAAACGCGCCATGCCATCGAGCTTATCGCTCTTTGCCTCTGCACGAAGTAATGTCAGCATTTGATCGACGGTCATTTTTCACCTTCACATTTCACTATCGCTTGCACGCATCCAGCCCAAAAGGGGCATGATTAAAAATGCGATACAATACCCTGCCATGGACGATAACATATTCTTAAAAGGGCTTGTATTGGGATTTTCGATTGCTGCGCCAGTCGGCCCAATTGGTATTCTCTGCATCCGGCGGACTCTCTCCGAGGGGCGGCTGCACGGACTCATCTCTGGGTTGGGTGCAGCTACCGCAGATGGATTCTACGGTTTAGTGGCAGGCTTTGGTCTTACCATCATCTCCGATGCGTTAATGGGTCAGCAGTTTTGGCTGGCGCTGTTGGGCAGCGTGTATCTAAGCTATTTAGGCTTTAAGACTTTCTTTGCCACACCGGTTACATCCAGCGCCGATGCAGTTCCCGGCGGGCTGTGGGGAGCTTATTTTTCCACGTTGATGCTCACCCTCACCAACCCGGTGACGATACTTTCCTTCGTTGCCATCTTCGCCGGTTTAGGGGTCATCACTGCAGAGGGAAATTTTTCCAGCGCAACATTATTAGTTCTTGGGGTCTTTTTAGGATCTGCGATATGGTGGTTGACTCTCAGCGGTGGGGTGAGTTTATTAAGGGAACGGTTTGATACGCGCAAGCTTATTTGGGTGAATCGCCTCGCGGGAATAATCTTGCTGGCCTATGGCATTGTGGCGCTAACTAGCATTTTTTAGTCATTTCGGTGAACTTACGTTTACTTCACTACCAACCAAACCCCCAGCATCATCACAGTAAAGCCCAACAATCGCGGTAAATCGAGGGGACGCACATCCGCCTGAAACCAGCCAAAATGATCAATCAACGCGGCAATGATAAATTGCGAAGCCACAATCAGCGTAAACCCGCTGGCGACACCTAAACGGGGTACCACATAGCCGATCGAACTCACAATGACCAATCCCAATAAACCCGCCCCAAAGGCATACCAGGGCACTTGCCGCCAATGCTCTAACTTTACTCCGCGTACAAGCGTAAATAAGGCCACCACCAGCCCGCCGCTGGCATAGGTAATAAATACACTCGTACGCGTCCCTAAGGTTTGATCCATGAGTCCCATAAACTGGCCTTGCAGTGTTACAGCAATGCCGCCCGTCACGGCAAATAGAATTAGCAAAAAAGTAGTCATCGTTTTTTCCTTAGGGTTCAAGTTTTCGCAGGGCATTCAGAGAAACGATCAACAAGCCCATTGAGGCCAATAATACCCCTACAATCAACATTTCAGAAAACCAACCGCTCCAATAAGGACCGGGCAGCCACATCAAAGGGATATGTTTAAGAGTCACTGCCAGGGCGAGAAAACCCCCTAAAAACGCGCCCCCAACATAACCGACGCGCCGTTCTCTCGAAGCCAGAATCAACACCGTTAGATAGCACACTATAAAAATTCCGCTCAAAACTTGAGCTGTTAAATCGGATATGCCAAACTCTTCTGGAATATCAAATAAGAAATCATCAATTAAGTGCGGGATCGCAAAAAAGCTCAGCACAATTCCCCACAACAAAACGCGGTCAGAATGACGCGATGGAGCATCTGCCATATTCACATGAGCCTCCCAAAGAATAGAAGAGAACAAGCGGACGGAAATCGCCCGCTTGTTTTTCATTTTATAACGTTTTACGAACCAAACGCACTCTCGAGTTCTTTATACTCCTCGTCTTTGATGGCGAAGTAGTGATCTTGCGACGGGAATGTTTTGTCGCCCACTTCTTGGACATATTGCTTCAGGCCTTTAAGAATCACCTCACCGGCATTGCCGAACACTTTCGCCATCTTGGGTTTGAATTTAGGGTAAAGGCCAAACATATCATGGTAGATGAGCAATTGGCCGTGGGCGTCGGGGCCGGAACCCAGACTCATTATCAGGCAATTCTCGGAGCGCTCGGTGATGATCTTGCAAACCCTATCGGGGACTAATTCTAAGAGAATGCAAAAAGCACCCGCTTCTTCGAGGATTTTGGCATCTTCAATAATGCGTTTAGCAGCCACAGCGCCCTTCCCCTGCAAGCGGAACCCGCCCAATGCGCTAACACTCTGTGGTGTCAATCCCAAGTGTCCGCTGGCGGGAATACCAGCAGCAGTAATCGCCTGGATGCGGTCGGCCATTTCACGCCCACCTTCGAGTTTGATTCCATCACAGGCGGCTTTGGCCATAAAACGACCTGCATTGCGTACGGCGTCTTCACGGCTGGCCTGATAGCTCATATAGGGCATATCGCCAAACAAAAATGCCGTAGGAGCGCCGCGGCGTACGGCTTGTGTGTGACGGATCATGTCGTTCATGGTCACCGGTAGAGTGCTGTCGTAGCCCAACATGGTCATGCCCAGGCTGTCCCCTACCAGGATCATATCTACCCCGGCCTGCTCCTGAAAATAGGCTGTGGGGTAATCGTAGCAGGTCAGCCACGAAATTGGTTTGCCTTTTGCCGCCTTCTCAAACAAAATTGGCAAGGTTACTTTTTGTCGTTCGGTCATCAGAGCCTCCTGAAAGAGATAGAAGTTATGCACTTACGACAGTGAAAGCCCTGGAGATTGGCAAACTGTGTAAGGTCAAAAAGAATTAGGTACATAAAGAAAGAGAAATCAAAAAGGTGGTATGCCTACCCGATTCTACCTCTCTTTCGAGTTAAACAGCAGTTCATCAGGTAAGTTCTCTAAATTCACAGCACCTTCACAACACCTTCATATCTTTTTCACATACTCGCAGTACCCTATTCATATTGGCAAAAATTCATAACTACTTAGCCTCGAACCAGAAGATGCCGAAAAAAGAGGGTGCGTGGGGGGCTACGCCCCCCACGCACCCTCTTTTTTCGCTATTCTCTCTACGGAGATTTGGTCTGAGTAGTTACAAAAATTTAAACAATGTGGAGATTAGAATGTCCCGAAAGAAAAACCGCTCTTCAAGAAAACTAATTGCCGTACTTTTCATCATCCTGGTTACCCTGGGTGGCAGCGGCTACTATTACTACCATCAAGTATACCTGCCCGCCCAAATAACACCTGAACCGGAATTGCAAACCTCCAAAGTGCGTACCGGTGATATTGTCATCACCGCGTCCGGGTTGGGGACCATTGTCCCGGCCAATGAGGTCGCGCTGGGTTTTAAAACCGGCGGGGTGGTCGCCGAAATCCATATCCAGGTTGGTGAAAATATCCCTGCCGGCGCAGCTCTCGCGCGTCTGGATGATAGCGATATTCAGAACCAGATCATGCAAGCCCAACGCGAACTGGAATATTTGACTTCACCCTATGCGATTGCGGCTGCCGAGCAATATCTGATCGAAGCGCAAGAAGTGTTGCAAGAGGCTGAGTACGCCAATAATGCTCAACAAGAGGGGAACCGCACCAGCGATAGTGTGATCGATACAACCCGAGCTGAATTGATTCTGGCGCAGGAGAAAGTTGATAAAGCCCAGGAAAAATACAGTGAAGTTGCCCATCTACCGGAAGACAACCTGAGCCGCGCCACAGCGGTAGCCGAGCTTTCTGCAGCTATCGAAGGGCGCGATGCCATCCTGCGGGAATTGAATTGGTATCTCAGCGGGCCAAGTGATTTCGAACAGGTTGCCCTGGATAGTGACGTGGCAATTGCCCAGGCTGAGGTCGCCGCGGCACAGGCCTATCTGGCTGCGCTAAAAGGCGAACCGCTTCCCGAAGACCTCTTCATTGGCCCTGCCCTAAATCAACTCTGGGATGCAGAAAGCGCCCTGGTCAATGCCCAACTCGACCTGGAAAACACAACCCTTCTGGCCCCCTTTGGGGGAACGGTCACATCCCTTAATGCTACAGTCGGGCAGGCCGTAGGCACATCACCGATACTTACACTCTCGACGCTGGATGCACTGTGGTTGGAGTTTTATCTGGAAGAGAGTGATCTCAGCCTGCTGGAAACGGGTCGCCAACTCGTTGTGGTATTCGATGCCTATCCTGACACCAAAGTGCAGGCAACGGTTGTGAAGATTAATCCATCTTTGGTGACTTTAGATGGCTCACCTGTCGTGCAAGCCTGGGCGCAATTTTCCGGGGATCAAGAAATTGCTTTATATGCCGGAATGTCTGCCGATGTAGAACTGATTGCCGCAGAAACCTATAACGCTCTGTTGGTGCCCGTGCAGGCGCTACGCGAAATGACTCCAGGCTCGTATGCAGTATTTGTCGTCGGTGAAAACGATGAACTGGAAATGCGCCCGGTCGAAGTTGGCCTGAAAGATTTCGCCAATGCTGAAATCATTAGCGGCCTTGCAAAGGGCGATATGGTCAGCACTGGCACAATGGATCTCGGTGAATAGGAGGGTCAACATGCGTGAAGCGATTATTCAAGTTCGCGATCTTGCCAAAGTATACGGCGAAGGCCCCTCAGCCACTCATGCGTTGCGGGGACTCTCCGCTCAGGTAGCGCGCGGTGAATTCGTTGCCATAATGGGGCCGTCCGGCTCCGGAAAATCAACCCTGATGAATATCATCGGCTGCCTGGATCGCCCTACATCGGGAACCTACATTCTTGATGGCGAAGATGTCAGCGATCTCACCCGCCCGGAGCTAGCCGAAGTGCGCAATCAAAAAATCGGTTTCGTCTTTCAATCGTTCAATTTGCTGCCGCGCCTGACCGCACTCCAAAATTTAATGCTCCCGATGATCTATGATGTGCGCCAGCGTTGGGATGAGTACGAGCGGGAAGAACGCGCTATTGCTGCCCTGGAGGCAGTAGGGTTAGGTGACCGCATTGATCATCGGCCTAATGAACTCTCCGGCGGGCAGCAGCAGCGCGTGGCCATAGCCCGTGCCCTGGTCAACCAACCGGCTATCATCCTGGCCGATGAACCCACCGGCAATCTGGATACCCACTCCGGTAGAGATGTGATGAAGTTGCTCAAGGAGCTTCACGAACAGGGGTCCACGATTGTCATGGTCACGCATGACCCCCAGACGGCGGTGTACGCGCAGCGGACGATTTGCGTTCGAGACGGCCAATCGGTGGAGTCAAAAGACGATAAACCCTGTGTAGAATTTGCCTTTGGAATTGAGGCCTCCGCATGAATCTCTCAATGATATTTCGAGTCGCCTGGGAGGGATTGACCCTCAACAAGGTGCGTTCCTTCCTGACTACTTTGGGAATTATCATCGGCGTATCGGCTGTCATCGTCATGATGGCCGTCAGCGCCGGGGCCGAAGCCGCCATCGCCGAGCAGATCAACGCCCTCGGCGCCAACCTGCTGATCCTCAGCCCGATGCGCGGCATCCCAGGGGCTTCCCGGTCACTGGTGCTCGACGATGCCCTGGCTATCCGCGAACAAATCCCGGGGATTGTGGGAGTCTCTGCTGAACAAACGCCGCCCCCGCAGACGGTAAAAGCAGCTAATCTCACCCTTGAAGAAATTAACATCATCGGCACGACCGCAGATTTTCCTGCCGTGCGTGATTTTGCGGTGAGCAGCGGGCGCTATTTCACCGCCGAAGAAGATGACCGCGGTGTGAAAGTAGCCGTTTTGGGCGCCGGGATTGCTGCCGATTTCTTTGGCGCCGAAGACCCCGTAGGGCAAACCATAAGCGTTGGCAACACCAAGCTGGTTGTCATCGGGGTGATGGAGTCAAAAGGAGTTGTCGGCGATGTCGATTATGACGGACGCATCTACATCCCAATTTCATTGGCTTTCGACAAATATGTCACCTTTTCGGCGATGGGCGGTGATCGTGTGCGCACGATTTATATTAAAGTCGCCGATAAAGACAATATGGAAAGCGTCACCACCCAAATTACCTACCTTCTGGCCGAGCGTCATGATGTGGATCCCCTCAGCCCGGATTTCAGCATCAGCACACAGCAAGACATCATCGCTACTCAGGAAGCCACCACAGAGGCATTCCGCGACCTGCTTGCCTGGGTTGCCGGAATCAGCTTGCTGGTGGGAGGGATCGGCATCATGAATATCATGCTGGTCTCCGTGACAGAGCGCACCCGTGAAATTGGCTTGCGCCAGGCTTTGGGAGCGCGCCCTGGAGACGTACTGCTGCAATTCCTGATCGAAGCCATCATCCTCAGCCTGGTTGGCGGGTTGGTCGGCGTGTTGATCGGGGTGGGCGGCTCTTACCTCTTCGAGCGCATGGGCGAACTGCGCACTGAAATTGTACCTTTGTCCATTCCCATATCCTTTGGAGCTGCCGCGATTGTCGGCATATTCTTTGGCTACTACCCGGCCACCCGGGCCGCGAAACTTGATCCTATCGTCGCTTTGCGCCACGAGTAAATCATAAGGAGAAATACAAATGAAAAAAAATGTCCTTTTATTATTGCTTGCCCTGACCCTGATATTAACTGCCTGCACGAGCGCTACGCAGGAAACGGATACCATTGAGGGCGACACGATTGCAGAACTTGAAGAATCGGTCGGCGAAGATTCACAGACTGAGGCAGGCATTCTCGCGCCCGAAGATATTCTGACCCTGGATTTTGACAACGCAGCCAGCCTGCGCAATCAACTTGCCTTAGGGATCCTGGCGCTTCAGGATACACCCCAGGCGGTCACTCCCGAACAAGCCGCAGAATTATTACCCCTCTGGCAGGCCATGTACGCCCTCGAACAAGCCGAAACGACCGCCCAGGCCGAGATCGAAGCATTACAAACTCAAATGCTCAGGGGCATGTCTGGCAATCAACTGCAAAGCATTGCCGCACTGAAACTAACCAATGATGATCTGGCCGAATTCTACGCCGATTTTGGCATTGCCATGGGTTCTGATACCGAAGAAACCCAGGGAATGCAGGGCGCCAACAAAGATATGAGCGAGGAAGAACGGGAAGCATTTCGAGCAACGCGTCAGGCTTCGGAAGCCGGGGATAGTTCTGTCACCGCCGGATCGGGCCGTGAACGCCGTAGTTTACTGACAAACGAGGTGATTGGGCTGCTTACCGACCTCATCAACAAGTAGCCAAAAGGATGAAATAATAAGATTGGAGAGCCACAGCAAAACTGTTGCGGCTCTCCTTTTAGATTCTCACCCAGTTTTCCAGGAATTTCGTGGATAATGCCCACATTTTGGAGGGTTCTGACAGCTGGGCACTCACAAAAAATGTAGAAAAATCGCGCTGAGCGAAGGCATCAAAGATGCCGTAGTCGAAACGTCTCGACTGCCACTTCGTCAGGCTCAGTGTCTGCTCGACGCGATGATCCCCACCCTTTTACAACAAATGAGGGTGCCCCTGAAAGCGATCGGCTCTTTAGGAACTGCCGTGAGAAATCCCCAAATGCGGACATCTACCACGGGAATCTCTCGAGATCCAAGCGATTCCCAATGGGTCAGGCAATGATCTTACGATATAATTGCCATCTGGAGAGATAAACCCTATGAAAGAACGCCTACAAAAAATTATGGCGCACGCCGGAATTGGATCACGGCGGGCCTGCGAAAAACTGATCGAAGATGGCCTGGTCACAGTCAATGGAAAAAGAGCCACCTTGGGCATGAAAGCTAATCCAGACACCGACCGCATCGAGGTCAAGGGAGAGCCGCTTCGTGCCGCTGAAGAGAAAGTTTACATTATTCTGAACAAACCGCGCGGAGTCATCTCGGCGGCAAAATCTCCTGACCCGCGCCCAACCGTACTCGATCTGGTCGCTCACCCCAGCCGTCTCTACCCTGTTGGACGGCTGGACATCGAAAGCGAAGGGCTGATTTTTTTGACCAACGACGGGGCGCTGGCAAACCGCCTGACGCACCCGAAATACGGCCACGAAAAAGAATATCATGTCCTGGTCGCCAGCCGTCCCGATGAGAAACAATTGACCGCCTGGCAAAATGGTGTTGTCTTGGAAGACGGCTATCGCACCAAACCCGTGCAGGTGTATGTTACCGGTACTCAGGGCAAGGGAGCCTGGCTAAAAGTTATTATGCGTGAAGGTCGCAAACGCCAAATTCGTGAGATGGGCCGCCGCACCGGGCTACCCATTGTCCGTATTACCCGTGTGCGTATTGGGGACCTCAAGCTGGGGAAACTCAAACCCCGCGAGTGGCGGTATCTCACCAACGAAGAAATCGCTGCCTTAAAAAAATAACCCATCAGCGAAGACTCTCGAAAATTGGGGGTGTGCAAGGCATTCCTCGCACACCCCCAATTTTCGTTTTTTTGGAGAGAGTCATTGTCATATTTTCTAAAAAATTCCGTTTCGAACAGTGAATGTCTTTACGCAAACCCGCGAAGTGATTCGATATGCCCTCTCACAATAAACGTTTCTCAAAAGAGGCCCTCCTGCTTCGCAGTGCTGAGGCATTCGAAGATCTTTATCAAAGTTCACACCTGATGATCTTTCGCTATATCTACGCGTTGAGCGGCGGCCCCACACAAGAGGCCGAAGATCTCACCGCTGAGGTATACATGCGGGCCTGGAAAGCACGGCGGCGTTTCCGCGGCGACTTGCAAGCCGCACGGGGTTGGCTGATGCGAATTGCCCGCAACCTGGTGATTGATCGCTATCGCCGCCAGAAATCGCGCCCACTCACCGGAGATATTGATGCCCATGTCATTCCCCACCCCGGCGCGACCCCCGAGCAGCAGGCATTGCACATTGAGCAGGCTGCCGCGCTCTGGGCCATGTTAGCCCGAATTCCTGCCGAACAACGCGAGATGCTTGTACTGCGGTACATGCTGGGCTGGCAGGTAAAAACCATTGCAGCATATCTGGATATGAAAGAAAACACAGTTTCGGTCACTATTCGCAGGCTCTTGCAACGCCTGCGCCAAGAATGGCCGCTAAAGGAAGATGAAAATGCCTGAATATCTCCCCCCCGATGACGAAGCCATCGCGGATCTTTTTGAGAGTATTCAACCCCGCCCGGGAACAGAATTCCACAATACGATGGCGCGCCAACCCTGGAACGCAGCGCGGCGCCCCCCCGAGGGGGTTGTTCTGCACCTTCAGCGTTTGGCCGCTCTTGCTGCACTGGTATTTCTCTTCGTACTCATCCTCAGCATTGCATCTCCCACATTAGAAGTCGTCGCGCAACGGTTAATGCACTTTTTCCAGCCCGGCATCAGCGACCAGACGACTTTTCAAATCCCTCTCGAAGACATCAACAACCCCGAAGCGCGCTTTTCGCTCACCGTCGCCGAAGCCGAGTTATTGGCCGGGTTTGAAGCCCATTTGCCCGGCCAACTCCCCCAGGGTTTTGCATTTAGCGGCGCGGCTTTTGATACCGATCGCGAGGCAATTGTCATCAACTATCATGCTGAGCAATCGGGAGCGGTGCTGCGTGTTTTCCAAAGCCAGGCCGGAGAAGAATATCAGCAAATTGGGGCCAGCGCGGGGGTTGAGAGTGTACTCGTGGGCGATGCAATAGGCGAATATGTCAGCGGCGCATGGAGTGTACCTGCGGTAAAATCTACGCTCGAAGCGGACACGGCGGAGAGTACTTTGCCGCTTGAAGCAACCTGGAACCCGGATGCCGAGATTCAGTTCTTGCGCTGGAAAGCAAACGACAGACAATATGAAATCCTGTATGCCGGAAACGGATCTGAAAAACTTACCCAGGCCGATCTGATCGCCCTGGCTGAAAGCATGAAAAAATGATCGAGAATTCCGATAATATTAGAACTTACGCAGTTCGATGAAAGATATTCCGAAAATAGGGGTGTATGGGGCGCGAAGCGCCCCATACACCCCTATTTTCGGGCGTCCCCTGCGCAAGTGCGTAACTCCTAAATATATGAGGCACATCTATGCAAGAAACTACGCAACCACGTAAAACCTGGCTTGATAACCCCGTATTCACCAATCTGACCATCAAGTGGGAAACATTACTTTTCATCGTCATTCTCATCTTGGCTGTCGTCACCCGTTTCTACGACCTGGAATCACGCGTCATGAGTCATGACGAGAATTCGCACGTCTACTACGCTTGGCAGCTTTCACGCGGTGGTGGTTATCACCACACTCCCATGACGCACGGGCCTTATCAATTTCATATTGTCGCTTTATCTTATTTTCTTTTTGGCGACAATGATTTTACCGCCCGCATCCCAGCCGCGTTGTTTGGCATTGCCGTCGTAGGTTTCTTATGGTATTTTCGTCGCTATCTCGGGCGCGCCGGGACACTGGTCGCCGCGGCGCTGATGCTGATCTCCCCCTATATGTTGTATTACGCCCGTTACGTGCGCAATGACATTTTCTCGGCGCTCTTTGGGATCATCACCTTGTGGGGCATCCTGAGGTATCTGGAAACCGGAGAAGATCGATATACCTATTGGTTGACGGCCGTCACGGTGCTGCACTTCACCACCAAAGAGACAGCTTTCATTTACGTTGCCCAGGCGTTGCTCTTTTTGGGGCTGTTGTTTGTGGTGCAGGTATCGCAAACTCGTTGGCAAAACGAACAACAACGCGGCTGGTTCTTCTCACTGCTGATTCTGACAGCGGTTCTGCTGGCGTTAGGTATGGGACTGAACGCTTATTTTCCGTCTCCCGAGGTTGTGACAGAAACCGCCATCGAAGGCGAGAATGCCATAGCCATACTGCCCATGCATCTGGTTATCCCGTTAGGGCTGGCAGGGTTGTCCCTTATTGGAGCATTGGTGGCTGCGATCAGCGGCCTCACCTGGGATTGGCTGCGCAAAAATCGCGCCTTTGGCCTGATGCTGCTGCTGTTAACCCTGGTATTGCCGCAGCTGGCCGCTTTCCCTGTGAAAATGCTGGGCTGGAACCCGTTGGATTATTCCAGTATCGGTATGCTGCGTACCGGCATTTTCATTGTTCTCCTTTCTGGCATTGCTATCGCCGCCGGGCTGATGTGGAATGCAAACCTGTGGCTGATCAATGCGGCCATCTTCTACATTCCGTTCACAATTTTCTATACAACGGTTTTCACCAATGGAGCAGGTTTCTTCACCGGCATGGTCGGCTCACTGGGCTACTGGTTAGAGCAGCAGGGCGTCGAGCGCGGCAGCCAGCCCTGGTATTACTACCTCCTGGTGCAGGTGCCGATCTATGAATTTTTGCCCCTTTTGGGATCGCTGCTGGCGGGATATTATTGGTTACGCCTGAAGGGCAAACCTGCTCCCGAAGAGGAGGAACAAGCGTCCACCGAGTTGGATGCTGAACCTCAGGCGCAGGATCAACCCCAAAGTTCAGCCCCGGTCTTCCCCCTGCTCAGTTTTTGGGCCATTACCAGCCTCGCCGCCTACACCATTGCTGGCGAGAAAATGCCCTGGCTGACCGTCCACATTGCTTACCCACTGATCTTACTGGCAGGCTGGGGATTGGGTAAATTGATCGAGCGCATCGATTGGAATATGGTCAAAACTCGCCGGGGTTTGTTGCTGATGACCCTGATCGTCGTTTTTCTGGTCAGCCTAACTTCTGCAGTCGGCATCCTGGCCGGGTCAACGCCGCCATTCCAGGGCAAAGACTTGGTCCAGCTCAACTCCACCAATGCCTTCATCCTGGCTGTGCTGATGGGCATAATCAGCGTCGTCGGCATCAGCAAAATTCTGGTGGATTGGGAACTGGCGCAACTTGGCCGCCTGACCACCGTGACCATCTTCGCATTTCTGGCGCTGCTGACAGGACGGGCTGCTTTCCGGGCTGCTTACATCAATTACGACTACCCCACCGAATACCTTGTCTATGCCCACTCTGGAGCAGGCCCAAAAATTGCCTTACAGCAAATCGAAGAAATTTCACTGCGCACAACCGACAGTCTCGATATTGTGGTGGCCTACGATGATGAAACTACCTACCCTTATTGGTGGTATCTGCGCAATTATCCTAACCAAAAATACTATGGCCCCAACCCCACCCGCGAATTGCGCGACGCGCCCGTCATTTTGGTCGGTGACAATAACTTCGATAAAATTGAACCTGTTGTCGGGCAGGCCTATCATCAGTTCGAATACATTCGCATTTGGTGGCCCAACCAGGACTACTACAACCTGGACTGGGCACGCATCCGCGAGGCAGTTTTCAACCCCCAAATGCGCGCGGCGATCTTCCAAATCTGGCTGAACCGCGATTACAGTGCCTATGCTACCCTGACCGGCAAAGAAGCCGAACTGAGTTTGCCCACCTGGTCGCCCGCCGACCGCATGCGCCTGTATGTGCGCAAAGATATTGCCGCCCAGGTTTGGAATTTTGGTGCCGTGCCCACCACCACCGAAGAATTGTTGGCCGACCCCTACGAGGGCAAAGATATTGTATTGCTGGCCGATAAGGTTATCGGCAGCACCGGTGCTGAGAGCGGGCAATTGCTCATGCCGCGTGCTGTTGCCGTGGCCCCCGATGGCAGTCTATATGTAGCCGATACCAACAATCATCGCATTCAGCATCTCAGCGCCCTGGGAGAAGTATTGCAGATATGGGGTAGCTATGCCGACAGTTCCGCCGGAGAAGCGCCCCCAGGCAGCTTCTATGAACCCTGGGGCATTGCTGTCGGGCCAGACGGCAGCGTTTATGTCACCGACACCTGGAACCATCGCGTTCAAAAATTTACTGCCGAGGGCAAGTTCATCACCCAATGGGGCTATTTCGGTCAGGCCGAATCCGGCACCGCCTTTTGGGGGCCGCGGGATATCCTGGTAAATGCCGAAGGGCGCGTGTTCGTCACCGACACCGGCAACAAGCGTGTGGCCGTTTTTAACGAGAATGGTGAGTTTCTAACATCCTTTGGCAGCGCCGGTTTGCTGGAGGGCCAATTCGATGAACCTGTCGGGCTGGCTGTCGATGCCGATGGCCGCATCTACGTGGCCGACACCTGGAACAAGCGTATCCAAATTTTCGCAGCCGATGAAAGCGGCCTTCTGTACAATCCTGTCGGAGGTTGGGATATAGTGGGCTGGTACGGGCAATCGCTGGATAACAAACCCTATCTGACCATCAACGCTGACGACCATGTTTTCATCAGCGACCCGGAAGGCAACCGCATTTTGGAATTCAACACCCAGGGTGAGTTCCTACGCTATTGGGGCGATTTCAGCACCGGGGTAGATGGCTTCAATCTGCCCACCGGGTTGGCCGTTGGCTCCGAGGGTGATCTTTGGGTTGCCGATGCGGGCAATAACCGCATTCTCCATTTCACACTTTCAGAAGAATAACGGGTCTAGAACACAGGCTTCACAACCCTAATCACTCAAAAATGGCGTGGCGCTAGACACCACGCCATTTTACTTTTCCTTTGCCTAGAAAAGCACACTGAGTAGAGTGTACACAGTCGCAGAGCGCTTCTGTGAGCGTCCTTCGACTTCCGTTTCGGTTCACGCAATGTCCGCTCAGGATGCTCATTACAGCTTTTTTCTCCAGATGTACAGTATCAAAAGAATATGCAAACAATCGCACATGTATAAGGTAAGGTTCTGTGGAGCGATCCCATCATTAAGGCGGTGGTCATTTCCCTTTAATCCCCTTGTAATCTTCATTTCTTATAATTTCGAGTAAATTCATCCAGAATCTCAATAACACGCACTCGCCATCTCAACAATTCGTTTGCTTCAACATTCTATTTTCCAGAGGTATCATTATGAAAAAAATCCAATCATCTGAAATCACATCTGAGCATCTCTATCTTTCGCGGCGCGAATTTATAAAAGGCCTGGGCATTGTTGGTGCAGGCGCAGCCTTGTTAGCCGCCTGTGGAACCGCACCGACAGCTGCGCAAAGCCCTACCGCAACTTCCGTGGATGATACGGTTGCGCCAGGAGCATCATCTACTACCGATGAACTCGGCGATCCCTTGAACACCTACGAAGACATCACCAATTACAATAATTATTACGAATTCACCACCGACAAAGAGCGTGTCGCTGAGTTAGCCACGGGCTACCCAACCTCGCCCTGGGAAGTGACTGTCGGCGGGCTGGTCAACAACCCCAAGACTTTTTCGCTCGATGATCTGCGCAAGTTCGAAATCGAAGAGCGCATCTACCGCCTGCGCTGCGTGGAAGCCTGGTCGATGGTCATCCCCTGGATGGGCTTCCCCCTGAGCAAGCTGCTGGCCGAAGTCGAGCCAAAAGCCGAGGCCAAGTACGTGCGCTTCGAGACGATCTACGACCCCGAAGGGATGCCGGGCTTCAAGAAAAACCCCTGGTATCAATGGCCTTATGTCGAGGGGCTGCGCATGGATGAAGCCATGCACGATCTGACCTTGATGGCGACTGGCCTGTACGGGAATGACCTTCTTCCTCAAAATGGCGCTCCCATCCGTCTGGTTGTGCCCTGGAAATACGGCTTCAAGAGCATCAAATCCATTGTCAAGATTGATCTGGTCGAGGAGATGCCCGTATCCCTGTGGATGGCCGCTGCCCCCAACGAGTACGGTTTCTACGCCAATGTTAACCCCATTGTGGACCATCCGCGCTGGTCGCAAGGCAGTGAGCGGCGCATCGGCGAGCTTGGCCGCCGTGAAACAATCATGTTCAACGGCTACGAAGCAGAAGTCGCCCAGCTCTACGCGGGGATGGATTTAGCCGTAAACTTCTAACCGGGTGGTTCCCCCATAGGGTGTTGCTGCAAAAAAATCAACCGCGGAGAGCGCAAAGAGCGCCGAGTTTTGTCACACAAAATGCTTTTCTCAGCGTTCTCAGCGCACTTTGCGGTAAATTAGCGGGATTGTTTCCCATAGCAACACTTAAGCGGAAGAGCATCTCTAACCGAAGACGGAGAATATCAGACGTGAAACGTAAACCATGGAACATGACAGCTATTCAAATTATCACCCATATCGGCGCGCTGATCCCGCTGGCCTGGATGTTATGGGATCTCTTCACCGGCAACTACGGGCCTGACCCCATCCGTGAGTTTACCTTGCGCACCGGTAAAACGGCGTTGATCTTGCTGCTGCTCTCGCTGGCCTGTACGCCGGTGAATACAATTTTTAAGTTTAGGCCCGCGCTGAAACTGCGCCGACCATTGGGGTTGTACAGCTTCATGTACGCCAGCATCCACTTCGCCATTTTCATTGGCGTGGATTATTTTTTCAACTTTGGGTTAATTCAAGATGCCCTGCTCGAAAAGCGCTATGCCATTGTTGGCCTGACCACCGGCCTGATCCTGCTCACGCTGGCGATCACTTCCACAAAAGGCTGGCAGCGCCGCCTAAAGAAAAACTGGAAACGGCTGCATCGCCTGGCCTATGCGTCCGGAATCCTGGCGGTGGTGCATTTCATCTGGCTGGTCAAACAAGGCGTGAGCGAACCCTGGCTCTACGCGGGGCTGCTGCTCTTGTTACTGACTCTCCGAGTGAGGCCGGTCAAACAATGGGCTGGATCTTTGTTTGGCTGAGGATGGCCTTACGCAGGCCAACGGTATTGCCCGCCTGTAAGCCATTCCCAACGGGTTGCCAGACGCAGGTAACTGCGCACTTTGTCGAGTTCTTCATCGGCTTTGTTCAGGTAAGCCATGCGCTCGCGCCCCATACGGTGATTGGCGGCTTCAATATTTTCATAAAAATTGAAGGCCGCTCCCAATAAACGATTGGTGAACGAAAAGCGATGCGCGCTGGGAAACCGGTTGGTAACCGGCAGCAGCCAGGTGAGAAAATCGAATGTACGGGTGAAGATTGGCATTTCCTGCTGTGTCACAAAGACCTCCAAAAACCCAAATTTGCGCCTTTAATGCGACCGGGGGGACACCCCCCAGACCCCCCGATTCAGAGACTCCAGAGCCCAGAGTGACCAGAGACCAGCGCTATGGGGAGAGCGACCCCGCCACCACCCGAAAGCCGAGGTTGCCCCAATCGAGGAACGGGAAGTCCCGGAAGCGGTAAGCGCAGCGGGCGAGCCTATGATCGTTGCACCAGGAACCGCCCCGCAGCACCCGCAGGTCACTATCCGGCGCATCCAGGTTTTCGCGGCCGTCGGCGGGGTCATAAGGATACTTAAAATCAGGTTCTCCCAATTCCGTTCCCCACAGGCTGCGCATCCATTCCCAGACATTGCCGGCCATATCCGCGCAGCCGTAGGGGGAATCGCCGGCGGGGGAGTATTTGCCTACGGGCGTGGTCGTTTTGATGCCGCTTTCGCTGGTGTTGCATTTGGCCTTGTCCCATTCGTCGCCCCAGGGGTAGATGCCCTCACCGATCATTACCCCCCCTGGCCTTCGGCCATCCCCCCCGTTTTCGGGGGGGACAGGAGGGGGGGGCGCGCGGGCGGCTTTTTCCCATTCGGCTTCGCTGGGCAAGGTAAAATCTCTGCCGGTTTGCTCGGAGAGCCAGCGGCAGAAGGCTATGGCATCGTGCCAGCTGACGTTGACTACCGGGTGGGTCTCTTTGCCGGAGGGGATATTGCCATTCGTCCAATGGGAGGGGGCGCGTTGCCCGGCGGCTTTGACAAAAACGGCATATTGCGCATTGGTCACCGGGGTTTTGGCGATGAAGTATTCGGGTAGATACAACTTGTGTTGGGGAAGTTCGTGATCAATAGCATTATTATCTTTCTTTTTATCGCTGCCCATCAGGAATTCACCAGCAGGGATGCGGATGAGTTCCATCGCCAGGGGGGTGGTGATAGTCAAAGAAGGGTGCATGGCCACACCAAGCACATCCTGCAACGATCCTAGCAAGGCGGTCAGGTTAGTGTCATAACCACCGCTTGTAAAATCGGCCCTTTGCACGTTACTGAAACGCAGTTGGAAGGCGCGCGGTAATTTGCACGGCTTATATAGCAGCGGGAGTACGCGCTTCCCATGCTGGTCGGCGTAAGCTAATTCCCGCTGCACCCATTTCGATGCCACCGAATCGGGCGAGAGAACAACCAGCATGGCATGACATTCTTCAATCGCAATCGCGATGCGTTCGGGCCAATCTTCTCCGCTGCGGATACCCAATTGGTCAATCCAGGTAAGTATTCCTTTGCGCTCCAAATTAGTATTGAGTTTTTGGGCAAAGTTTACGTCATTGCGGGCGTAGCTGATGAAGATTTTCCCTGTCATATGGATCCCTGTATAATGCCCGTAGGGCTTATGCAACACGATGAAAAATATCCTAAAAATATTGCCCTTATAGTATAGCCGATGAGGCCTGATTCAGCATCCTAATTTGTGGTCAGGGTCACGGCTTTCTTAAAGCTGCGCTTAACAGGTCATTGCGTGGGCGCGCTCTGCCCCCCTTTGGGAAGCCCAAAGCAATCTACTGGTTTTCCGCGAATAAGTCTGATGATTTTGCACTAGGAAACGCCGTGAGAAACCCGCATCCGCATGGTATAATCGCACCGCGTTTTTAAAGACCATTCCGCAGGGAGTATGTCGTTCATGAAACTTCACGAATATCAATCAAAGTTAATTTTCGCAGAATTTGGTGTACCGATCCCGCAAGGGAGAGTGGCGGCTACCGCAAAAGAAGCAAAGCAAATTGCTGAAGAACTCGGTGGCCGCGTTGTTGTTAAATCGCAAGTCTTGGTCGGGGGCCGCGGCAAGGCGGGCGGTATTCGTCTGGCAAAGAACCCGGATGAAGCCGAAGAATTAGCCACCCAAATTTTGGGCATGGAAATCAAAGGGCTGCCGGTGCGCAAGGTGCTGGTCGATGAGGCCGCCGATATTGAGAAAGAAATCTATCTCGGCATTACCAATGACCGCGCTGCCCGCCGCCCGGTAATGATGGCCTCAGCAGAAGGTGGCGTAGATATTGAAGAGGTTGCCCGCACAACCCCCGAAAAGATCATCAAAGTCCATATCGACCCGCTGCTGGGCTTACAAGGGTATCAGTCGCGGGATATGGCCGCAGGCATAGACCTGCCGCGTGAACATTGGCGCGCTTTTGGCAAAATTGCCGAGGGTCTTTGGCAAGCCTACAGGAAAAGTGATGCCAATTTAGCCGAAATCAATCCTCTGGTTATCACCGGGGACAGCCAGTTAATTGCTGTCGATGGCAAAATGGTGCTGGATGATAACGCCCTTTTCCGTCACCCCGATTTGGCCGACAAGCGCGATCTCGATGTCGAAGACGAATCGGAAATTGAAGCTCGCAAATATGGTCTCTCCTTCATCAAGTTAGATGGCAATATTGGTTGCATGGTCAATGGCGCCGGTTTGGCCATGACCACTATGGATGTGATCAAACTTTTTGGCGGCGAACCAGCCAACTTTCTCGACATCGGCGGCGGCGCCAACGCCGAAAAAGTAGCCGCGGCTTTCCGCATTATTCTCTCTGCCCCCAATATCAAAGCGGTGCTGATCAACATCTTTGGCGGCATCACCCGCGGCGATGAAGTGGCGCGCGGCATATTGGCAGCGATGGATGAAGTCAAACCCGATGTGCCGATGGTCGTGCGTCTGGTTGGCACCAACGCCGAAGAAGGCCGCCAATTGCTGGCCGATGCCAATATGATCACCGCCGAAACATTGGCCGATGCGGCCCAAAAAGCCGTTGCCGCGGCACAGGGCCAGTCCTGAACCGGGTCGAAGGGAGTTTTATAACATCATGAGTATTCTAGTCGATAAAAACACAAAACTAATCGGCCAGGGCATCACCGGCCGCGAAGGCCTTTTCCATGCCGAAAGAATGGTTGCATATGGCACCAATTTGGTTGCGGGTGTCACCCCCGGCAAAGGCGGCGAGTGGATTTTAGGCGAAAAAGTGCCCGTATTCGATTCGGTCAGTTTAGCTAAAGAAGCCACCGGCGCCAACGCCAGTGTAATCTTCGTTCCATCGCGCTTTGCCGCCGATGCCATGTTCGAAGCTGCCGATGCGGGCATTGAACTCATTGTCTGCATTAGCGAGGGCATCCCCGTACTCGATATGATGCGCGTGCGCAATTATCTCGACCAAAAAGGCGTCCGTCTGGTGGGGCCAAACTGCCCCGGGCTGCTTACGCCTAGTGAAGCAAAGGTCGGTATCATTCCTGGCGATATTGCTATCCCTGGGAATGTGGGTGTTGTCTCCCGTTCCGGCACATTGACCTATGAGGTGCTCTACGCCCTCAAGGAACTCGGCATGGGCGTCAGCACCTGCGTGGGCATCGGCGGTGACCCAATCAACGGCACGAACTTCATCGACGCATTACGCCTCTTCGAAGAAGATCCCCAAACGCAAAAAGTTGTCTTGATCGGCGAAATTGGCGGCACCGATGAAGAGCAGGCTGCCGAGTTCATTGCCAACCACATGACCAAGCCGGTAGCCGGGTTTATTGCCGGGCAGACCGCGCCCCCAGGCAAACGCATGGGGCACGCCGGGGCAATTGTTCAGGGCGGTACCGGATTGGCAGCCGACAAGATAAAAGCCCTCGAAGCCGCCCGGGTGCGGGTTGCCAAACATCCCGAAGAGATTCCCCACCTTTTGCAAGAACTCTAGCGTGTAGGATCGTAAACCCTAGCACAATTAAAAAAAGAGTGGGAGGCGGCAAAGCCGCCTCCCACTCTTTTTAGTAAAGGAACAATTACATGTGCTGCTCGACGTACTTAACAGCTTCGCCAACGGTGGTGATCTTCTGAGCGTCGTCATCGGAAATTTCAGCGCCAAAAGCCGTCTCAAATTCCATAATCAACTCAACCAGATCCAGGGAGTCAGCCTCAAGTTCCTCGCGGAAACGGGCTTCAGGGGTGATCTTTGTTTCGTCGGCATCCAATAATTCGACAATGATCGCTTTGATTTTTTCGTAAACTTCTTGATTCATGGGTGAACCTCCTCAGGTATGATTGCAGCCAATTGTCTGATTTTCTTGGCATTTCTAAATATTCTGTAACTATTCAGCCCCACCCTTTTTTCGGCCTCTCTTACTACGAAGGCTTAAGCCTGAGTAGTTACAATTTTCCCAGCAATTTTACAGCCCATTTCGAACCTCTGTCAAGCGGCGTTGACAGGCCAGATTCAGACTGGTAAGATAGCTTCACATCAAAGGAACACTGATCGATGCCAAAAGTTACGCTAACCAGTGCCCGAAAAGCAGACCACATTCGCATCAACCTCGACGAAGATGTCCGCTCAGGCCTGACCAATGGGCTGGAAAACTATCGCTTTGCACACCAGGCGCTTCCCGAAGTCAACCTCGAAGAAATTGATCTCAGCAGTCGTCTTTTTGGGCGTGTGCTGAAGGCCCCCATCCTGATTTCATCTATGACAGGGGGAACGCCCGAAGCCAGCGACTTGAACCGAATTTTAGCGCAGGCAGCCCAAGCCACCGGCATTGCCATGGGGCTAGGTTCACAACGGGCCGCCATCGAGCATCCCGAACTGGCGCAGACCTTTCGGGTGCGAGATGTAGCCCCCGACATTTTACTATTCGCAAACCTGGGCGCGGTGCAACTTAACTATGACTATGGCCTGGAACATTGCCAGCGCGCGGTGGAGATGATTGAAGCCGACGCCCTGATTTTGCACCTCAACCCTCTGCAAGAGGCCGTACAGCCTGAGGGCGAAACCCGTTTTGAGGGCCTTCTCGACAAGATCGAAAATGTTTGCAGCAAATTAACCGTCCCGGTGATTGCCAAAGAAGTCGGCTGGGGCATCTCTGAGCAAGCCGCCCAACAACTGATTGATGCCGGGGTGGCCGCCATTGATGTAGCTGGGGCTGGGGGTACATCCTGGACTCAAGTGGAGATGTACCGCGCCGAAAATGAGAGTCAGGCCCGCCTGGCAGCCGCCTTTATCGATTGGGGCATCCCCACTGCCGAATCGATCATCCAGGCGCGCCGCGCCGATCCGGACACGCCCATCATTGCTTCAGGCGGCATTCGCACCGGGTTAGAAATTGCCAAAAGCATCGCCCTGGGAGCCTGCCTGGGGGGCATGGCCGGGCCGTTTCTGAAGGCCGCTACACAGTCCCTTGAAGATACCATCCAAACCATCTACGAGATTCAGCGAGAAATTCAAGTGGCAATGTTCGCAGTTGGTGCAAAATCGATCGCAGAGTTGGGGACAACGCCGCTCATCAAGCATTCCTGAGGCGCATTATGGCTCTGAAAGATCTGATTTCAACCTACCTCCCCGAAATCGAAGACGAACTGATCCTCGCCGTTGGGCGCGCCAATACGCATCCCTTTCAAAAACTGCACGACATGCTCACCTACCATATGGGCTGGAGTGGTGATGGCGCTGGTGAAAAAGCGCGCGGCAAACGCATCCGGCCATTGCTGGTGCTGTTGACGACTGCTGCCGCGGGCAGTAATTGGGGCAAAGCCCTGCCCGCCGCTGCCGCGGTAGAACTGGTGCATAACTTCTCGCTCATCCATGATGATATTGAAGATAACAGCCCGCTGCGGCGCGGCCGTCGCACCGTTTGGGATATTTGGGGGTTGGCGCAAGGCATCAACACCGGCGATACCATGTTCTCCCTGGCGCACCTGGCAATGACCCGCCTGGAAGATACCGCCTCGACTACCATTGCTTTTCAAGCTGGTCGTTTACTCCAACAGACGTGCGTGCATCTTACCCAGGGACAGTTTTTGGATATCTCTTATGAGAGTCGGAATGACCTCACCATTGAGGATTACTGGCCCATGGTGGGCGGGAAAACCGCCGCGCTGCTGGCGGCCTGCACCGAGTTGGGCGCGTTAGTGGCTGAAGCCGACGATGCGCAGCGCGCTCTTTACAGGAATTTCGGACGCGACCTGGGGTTGGCTTTTCAGGCCCTGGACGATTATCTTGGCATTTGGGGCGACGCCGAACAAACCGGCAAATCGGTTGCCAGCGACCTGGTAGAGGGGAAAAAATCGCTGCCGGTGTTATATGGGCTGGAGCAAAAGAGCGCTTTTGCAGCCCGCTGGTTGGAAGGGCCGATTACTGCTGAAGAAGTCCCCGCTGTGGCCGCCCAACTCGAGGCCGAAGGCGGACGCGCCTACACCCGTCAGGAGGCCCAATGTCTTACCGGGCAGGCGCTGGCTGCCCTAGAAGCTGCTAACCCTCAGGGAGATGCGGGGGAGGCCCTGGCCGAATTAGCTCATCAATTGCTCAAGCGGGACGTATAGCCGCGCCCCAACTATTCAACAAATCGAATAAATACCTGGTTGCCTAACAATCGCCCGCGCCTCGTCAGGCGCAGACGATCATTTCCCCATTCGAGCAATCCGACCTTCACGAGTTCGGTCATTTCCATCTCAAAGACTACGCTCAAATCCTCGCCAAAACGCTCTCGAAATCTCTCGCCGGATACCCCTTCGCGCGTCAGGCGCAGGCCCATCATCAGCGTCTCGCGCATCTCAGTGTCACGGTCAACGGCATTGGCTTCGACAGTAGCCGGGGTACGGGGGAAGGCGGTTGGCGGTTGGCGGTTGGAAGTTGGGGGTTGGAGGCGCTGGATATAGGCTTTGGGCGATAAAACGTTAACGGTACGCAAGCCATTGGCATAGCCGTGTGCCCCGGCCCCGAGACCGAGGTAGGGTTGGTTACGCCAGTATTGCAAGTTGTGCTGGCAGGCGTAGGATTGCAGGTTGGTTGAAAACTGCGTTTTCAACTTGTCCTTTTCAATTTGCGACTTGCCGCTTGTAACGTGCAAATCGCGCGCCCAATTCGAAATCTCGTACTGCACGAATTCGGCGCTAGCGAGTATGTCGGCAGCCAACTCGTACATTTCGGCGGCGATGTCGGGGTCGGGTACAGGGATTAGGCCACGGGCAGCCCAACTCCCCAGGGGCGTGCCATGCTCCAGGGTCAGGGCATAGAGTGATAGATGCTCAGGGGCGAGGCCCAGGGCCAGTTTGAGGCTCTCAGCCCAGGCCTGAGTCTGTTGCTCCGGCAACCCAAAGATCAAATCCAGACTTAAATTTCCGAACCCGGCCCGGCGGGCGGCGCTCACCGCTTGCACAACATCCCCATAATCATGCCCGCGCTCTAAAAAGGCCAGCTCCTCAGGGTGGGCTGACTGCATCCCCAGGCTGAGGCGGTTGATGCCGGCCCGGCGCAAGGCGTGGAGGTAATCGAACGAGAGCGTCCCCGGATTGGCTTCGAGGGTGACTTCGATTTGCTCTAGCAAGTGGAAGGATGCAGCCAACTTTTGTAAGATGTGCTCCACCGCAGAGACCGGCAGCAAAGAAGGCGTTCCACCGCCCAAAAAGACGCTGCCAATAGGTAGTTGTGGATTTGCCAGCAACTCGATTTCGGTCAACAAGGCTTGTGTGTACGCGGGGATGAGGTTCTCAAGGCCAGCGTAGGTGTTAAAGTCGCAGTAATTGCAGCGATGTTTACAGAATGGGATATGAATATAAATACTGTGCGCTTGCATAATGGGCAGTATACCAGGGTTTGAAAATCGATTCGCAAGGCTTTCAAAAGGCTGGTATAATTTCCGCCGCTGTTTTTGAACAACAGCGATATCTCCCCTTGACTGATAATAAAGCAGGAACATCTATCCTGAAATCGTTATATATGAGTACAGAAAATACAACCTCACAAACTCAATTGTGCCCCACATGCGGCACGCGCCTGAGCGAAGACGCCACGCGCTGCCTGGTTTGCGGTAGCGAACTGGCATCCCACAATGACCCCTCTGAAAAAAGTTCACGGGCCTTGCGGGGCAGCCGTATGCCCGAAATCACCCTCAGCCTTCCGGCTGCGATTGGGCTGCTGGCTGTATTCCTGGCGATTGGCGCGGTGATGGTCTTCTTTGCTTTACAACGCACTGGCCGGGTTGTAGAACCAACGATGACGCCGACACTGACGCTCACTACAACCCCCACGATGACCCCTACGCCGGTGACGCCGACGCTCACGCCCACACCACTGCCATCTCCGACTCCCTTTACCTATACGGTCAAATCTGGGGATACCTGCGGAGGGATTGCGGCGGCGTTCGATATTTCGGTGCAAAGCATTGTGCGACTGAACAACCTCCCCGCCGATTGTGCCACACTCTTCGATGGGCAGGAATTGTTGATCCCCTACCCCACGCCTACGGTAACGCCCTTCCCAACAGCGACATTGAGTGGGATCGAGGCCACCATCGCGGCCTGCGAAAAAGTGCTTTATACGGTGCAAGAGAATGATACCTTAAGCAGCATTTCAACCAATTATGCCGTCCCCATGGAAGCGATCAAAGAGTTCAATGGGATGGTTAACAATACAGTTTACGCGGGCATGAATCTGGTGATTCCTTTGTGTGAGCGGGCTGCAACACCCGGGCCAACACCCACCCCCACACCCCCACCGCCCTACCCGGCTCCAAATCTACTGCTCCCGGCAGATGGCACGCACTTCACCCTTGAAGACGATGTAGTCACATTGCAATGGGCTGCGGTAGGAACCCTGCGCGACAACGAAGCCTATGCCATTACTGTCGAAGATGTTACCGAAGGCCAGGGGCGAAAATTGGTCGATTACGTTGAAGATACCAAGTTCATTGTTCCCGCATCCTTCCGGGCATCGGCTAACGAACCCCACGTATACCGTTGGTCCGTGATGCCTGTCCGGCAGATCGGTACCGATGATAATGGCAACCCCATTTGGGACACAGCCGGAGCGGTCAGCATTTTACGGGTATTTACCTGGGTTGGCGAAGCGCAGGTTGTGACGCCTACGCCCTAGCGTCTTTGGACTGGCAATCCTGAGAAATGGGGTTGTGGAAAATTGCCTATTATTTCTTGAGGATCTCCCAGCCCTGTGGGAGTACAGATAGCATAAAAAGCCCCTCTTGTTTCAAGAGGGGCTTTCACTTTGGTAAATTATCAGGCCTATTTTGCTTGCGTGACAATATCTTCGAGCATCTTTGTAGTGAGCGATTTGGGGCGTTCTAGCGGCTGCCCCAGGGCACGCGCCCACACCAGGTTGGATGTCACACCCAAAATACGGCTGACACCAAATAGCACGGTATAGAAATCAAATTCTTGCATTCCATAGTGATATTGCAGCGTTCCACTGACAGCATCTACATTCGGCCAGGGATTCTTGACTTTGCCTAATTCCTGCAAAACTTTGGGAACCACTTCATAAAGTTCTTCAATCAGTTGGAAGATTTCATCATCTGGCATGAACTTACGCCCAAACTCGAGCTGGGCCGTGTAGCGCGGATCTGGCAAGCGCAGAACAGCGTGCCCATAGCCTGGAATAACTTGCCCAGAGTTCAAAGTATCCCAGGCAAATTTTTCAAGCTGCTCTTTGGTGGGGTTACCGCCAAACTTTTTACGCAGGTCTAAAACCCAACGCAAACTCTCCTGGTTCGCAAGGCCGTGGAGCGGCCCTGCCAGGCCGTTAATACCGGCAGCACAAGCGTAATATACATCGGAAAGCGAGGAGCCGACCAGATGGGTGGTATGGGCGCTGACGTTGCCACTTTCATGATCCGAATGGAGGAAGAAATACAGACGCGATAACTCCATATATTCCGGGTCTTCGATTCCGATCATGTGCGCAAAATTGCCAGCCCAATCTAACTCAGGGTCAGGAGAAATGAATCCGCCGCTGCCATATTTCAAATTGTAGATATAGGCTGCAATCGCGGGTAACTTCGCGGTCAGATTGAGAGCGTCTTCCAGCGCTGCTTCCCAGTAATCTTCTTTTTGCATTCCATCCTGGTAGCGGCGGGCAAAGACCGACTCGTGTTGCAAGGCAACGATGGCCTGCGAGAACATGGTCATGGGGTGGGTATCTTCGGGCATGGCGCGCAGTGTCTCGAACACAAAAGGCGGAATCACGCTGCGCGCCTTCCAGGCGTGTTCTACTTCCATGGCTTCTTCGTAGGAAGGAATTTCACCCACCAACAGCAAATAGAATAATCCACCCGCGAGCGGGAACTCAGACCCTTCAGCCGTAGGGAGTAGTTTCAACAACTCAGGAATGGTATACCCACGAAAGCGGATGCCCTCATTGGGGTCTACATAAGAAATATCGGTTACCAGCACTTTGGCGCTGCGCATGCCGCCATAAACCTGTGCAACGGTGACTTCGTCTACAACGACATCCCCATGTTCTTTGACCAATGCGCGCACACGATCTCGCCAGGCGGGTAACTGGGCAGCTATTTTCTTTTTTAGGAGCATCATATACCTCACTACCAATATCAATTTTCTCCGCTCAACCAATAACGTTTTCTTCTATGGAGCGGTTAGTTGGCTATTATAGGTTCAATTCGGCAGTATTTGCCGCAACACCCTCGGCTGATTTTTTGAGGGCTGCCATTTCCTCGTCGTTGAGTTCATACTCAATAATCTTTTCCACACCATTAGCGCCTAATTGTGCCGGAGCGCCGAAGTAAATGTCATTCAGCCCATACTCACCCTGCATATAGACCGCTGCAGGAACGATGAGTTGTTTGTCTTTTAGAATTGCCTCGGCCATTTGGGCGACGCCTGCGGAGGGAGCATAAAAAGCACTGCCCTGTTTGAGAAGACCGACGATTTCGCCGCCCCCCTTGCGCGTCCGCTCGACAATGGCTTCCAGGCGATCTTGCGGCATGGTCTTGTGGAGTGGCACACCGGCCACATTGGAGTGACGCGTCAGGGGCACCATCGAATCACCATGTCCACCCAATACATAACAACTGATATTCTCAACACTGACGCCTAACTCCATGGCTACAAAAGCGCGCATCCGGGCCGAGTCGAGAATACCGGCCTGCCCAATAACACGGTTGGCGGGCAACCCGGTTTTCTTCCAGGTCAGGTAGGTCATCACATCCAGGGGGTTGGTCAGCACAATATAGATCGCATCGGGAGATAACTTGCTGGTTTCCTCAGCGACTTTGCCAACGATTTCGGTGTTGGCCGCCAACAGGTCATCGCGGCTCATCCCCGGTTTGCGAGGCAGGCCCGCGGTAATGACAATGATGTCGGACCCAGCGGTGGCGGCATAGTCATTGCTGCCCGTAATCGTAACATCCTTGCCGATCACCGGCATGGCTTCCTGCATATCCAGCGCTTTGCCCTGGGGCATGCCATCGACAATATCGACCAGCACAATGTCAGCAATCTCGCGCTCAGCTAACCAATGCGCGGTTGTGGAACCAGTCATACCAGCGCCAACAATGGTTACTTTTTTGTTCATCTCATCCTCCAGCCAGAAAAAAATGTAGAAATTTTATATTAAGAAAAGAAGACACCCGTGCAACGCTAACACATGAGGTTTCTTTTCGTTTATTTCAAATATCTAGAATTCGGATTATTCTACTATCCTTACTACAAATTAGTAGTGACGAAAATCACCCTCTACCAGGATTGGCTAGAGGGTGATTCTTTGGCTAACTTTCCCGTTCTTCAAGGAAATGAATTGCCTGCATTGCGGCTGCTGCGCCCATTCCCGCGGAGGTAATCACCTGCCGGAAGTGTGAGTCGGCCACTTCCCCCCCCGCGTACACACCGGGAACACTCGTCTGCATATATTTATCTACAACCAGGTAACCGAACTCATCCATTTCCAGTTGGCCTTGATATAGTTCGGTATTGGGAATATGCCCGATGAAGATGAAGACACCTTCCGTGGGCAACTCTGAAGCTTGACCTGTTTTTACATTTTCGAGTTTTACGGCTTGTACAATGCCTTCGCCGACAATTTCGGTGACGACCGTATCCCAAACGAATTTTACTTTGGGGTTGTTCTCCGCGCGCTGTTGCAACAGCTTACCGGCCCGTAGTTCGTCTCGCCGGTGAATGACGGTAACAGAGGTGGCGAAACGCGTCAAGAAAAGGCCCTCTTCTAGGGCGCTATCACCACCGCCAACGACTACGACATCTTTTCCCTGGAAGAAGTGCCCGTCACAGGTGGCGCAATAGGACACGCCGCGCCCGGTGAATTCTTCCTCACCAGGAATATCTAAAGTGCGCGGGTTAGCGCCTGTCGTAAGGATCAGTGTTTCGGCCAACTTTTCCCCGCCATAGGTGTTCACCTTGAACGGATGTTGCGACAAATCTAATTCGGTGACATTGTCGAATTCGATGCGCGTCCCGAAACGTTCGGCTTGCTTTTGAAATGCATCGACCAATTCTGGTCCGCCAATACCATCGGGGAAGCCCGGATAATTCTCGACGATGTGAGTATTGGCAACCTGTCCGCCCAATTGCATCCCTGTATAAACTATCGGTTCCAAATTGGCTCTAGAGGCATACAATGCAGCCGCCAACCCCGCCGGGCCAGAGCCAATAATAATCATTTTTTCTGTATTTTCCATAGTGTGGCCTCTCAAATTTCTATAATCTATCTATAAATTGCGTTACTGGTTATCCTATTGAAATCAACGTGTCTCTGAACCTTTGGATGGCTGCTAATTATACTTAGCATTGCACACACCAGGTAGAGAAAGCCCCCATACAGGGGGAGTTTTTTACAACCGCGTCGGTGTTCATTGGTCTCAGTTTGTAGATTGCCTGGGCTACAAGTATTTTACCAAATTTGGGCAATCATTCTTGTCATCTGAGTATCCCCTAAAAAGAGGGGGTCTGCATCCTGATTGAATGTGAATCTTTAGATGCAAGTTGGCGCAAAAGGTTGCAAGATTACCTCACATTCTCTAATGGACAAAAAAACCGTGCCACTCGCTGAGGAATGACACGGTTTGAGATCATCAAAATGAGCTATCGCCGAGGTCGGCGATCTCCTCTACCGGAGGAACGGCGCTTACCGCCTCCAGGTCGGTCGCTGGCAATGGCTTCCTCGACCGTCCAACCTTCGAGTACGGCGCGGCGAGACAGGCGAATTTTACCGGAGCGAGGATTGATTTCTGTCACCATGACGGTAATCTCATCGCCCTGCTTGACGACATCTTCAACACTCTGCACCCGCTGGGTATCGAGTTGTGAAATGTGTACCAGGCCATCGGTCCCCGGTGTGATCTCAACAAAAGCGCCAAAATCCTTGATGCCGGTGACTTTGCCGGTATAAATGCGTCCAAGCTCTGGGGTCTCGGTAAGACCTTCGATTGTTTCTCGAGCTTTGCGAGCACCTTCTGCATCGGCAGAGGCGATGAAAACGGTGCCGTCTTCTTGAATATCAATTTGAACACCGGTCTCATCTTGAATTCCTCGGATCACCTTGCCGCCTGGGCCAATCACCGCGCCTATTTTATCTTCGGGGATTTGAATGGTCTCAATGCGCGGGACATGTGGCTTCAACTCGGCGCGCGGCGTAGAGATGGTATCCATCATTTGGCCCATGATGTGATTACGGGCATCTTTCGCCTGCTCCAGCGCTTCGGCCATGATCTCGGCGGTGAGGCCTTTGATTTTGATATCCATCTGCAAAGCAGTAATGCCTCTATCGGTGCCGGCCACCTTGAAATCCATATCGCCAAGATGATCTTCCATGCCCTGAATATCGGTCAGGATGACATAGCGTTCGCTATCTTTAATCAGGCCCATCGCCACACCGGCAACCGGCGCTTTGATCGGCACGCCCGTATCCATCAGGGCCAGTGTCGAGCCGCAAACCGAAGCCATCGACGAAGAACCGTTCGAGGCGAGAACCTCCGATACCAAACGTAAGGTATAGGGGAAGTCCTTCTCAGAGGGGATCATTGGCAGCAAAGCCCGTTCGGCCAGAGCGCCGTGCCCAATTTCTCGGCGACCGGCGCCGCGCAAGAAACGCACCTCACCGGTTGAGAAGGGCGGGAAATTATAGTGATGAATATACCGCTTGGTATCAATCGGAGTGAGATTATCCATCATCTGCGCGTCACGGGGTGTCCCCAAAGTGGCTAACGTCATCACCTGAGTTTCACCGCGGGTGAACAAGCCAGAGCCATGCGCGCGCGGGCTGGTGCTAACATCACACCAGATAGGGCGGACAGTTTTGAAATCACGTCCATCGGGGCGCACACCTTGATTGAGAATGCGCGAGCGCACTACCGCTTTGTGGGCAGCCTCGAAGGCTTCTTTTGCAGCCCCTTTGAGCGACTCATCTTCAGCGGAAAATTCGGCAATGATCTCAGCCTTTAGCGCTTTGAGAGCGTCTTTGGCCTCGGCCTTCAGTTGTTCCTGTTCGAGCAAGGCTTCGATCGGGCCTGCAGCACGTTCCATCACAGCTGTTTTTAACTGCTCATCCAACTTAAAGGATATATATTCGCTTTTGGGTTTTCCGACTTCGGCCACCATTTTTTCAATGGTATCAATAATTGGCTGCATAGCCTGATGCCCGAACTCAACCGCCTCGATGATTTTAGCTTCACTCAATTCATTAGCGCCGCACTCCACCATCAGCACTGCATCACGGGTTCCAGCAATCCGTAAATCCAAAGCTGAGACTTCCATCTCCGCATAGGTTGGATTGACGACAAATTGTCCTTCGATCATACCCACGCGCACGGCTGCAACCGGCCCATCCCAGGGGATATCGGAAATACTCACAGCCGTAGAGGCAGCGTTGATCGCCAGAATGTCCAGCGGAGTTTCGTCATCCGCGGAAAAGGAATACATAATCACCTGGATGGCGTTACGCAAATCTTTTGGGAAAAGAGGGCGCAAGGGGCGGTCGGTGAGACGGTCGATGAGAATCGCGCCTTCGCTGGGGCGACCTTCTCGGCGGAAGAATGAACCGGGAATGGTACCCCCAGCATACATGCGTTCTTCGTAATCCACCGTCAAAGGCAGAAAATCAATCCCTTCACGCGGCTCACTATCCATTGTAGCAACGCCCATAATCAGCGCATCGCCACTACCTACGGTCACCGAACCACCGGCTTGAGCGGCCAATCGGCCGGTCTCAAAAACCAGGGTTTTGTCGCCCACAGCGACCTGATAAGTTTTTACTTCGGGTTTCATGGTACCTCCTACCATTTGACCCGCCGGTTAGGGATTGGGAGTTGACGACGACCAGTACTTTGGTGATCTTCAAGTCCCAATTCCCAACCTCAGCGCGGGCCCACTAAAAATATTTTCGCTTACTCAAGCCCAGGATATAAGATTCCTGACTGAGTATTACTCTCCATTCAATTTATCGATAAACAGACACAATTTAATCTAACCCCAACCCCCGTCGAGGAACGAAATTGTGGGTTTGTTCCCACTACGCAACCGCACCTTTTCGTAAACAGCTTTTCAGAAACTACCTCAGCAATCCCCAATAACCAAAAAATAAGTAGATGGCAGACCTGCAATGCCATCTACTTTGTAAAAACTTAAACCTTGCGAATGCCCAATTCTTTGGTCAGGGCTGAAAATCGCTGGAAATCCTTACGGCGAAGGTATCGGAGCAAGCGGCGGCGCTGCCCGACAAGTTTTAACAGACCCCGGCGGGATGATTCATCGTGTTTGTGGGTCCGCAAATGATCGGTGAGTTGTTTGATCCGCTCTGTGAGGATGGCAATCTGCACTTCCGGGGAGCCGGTATCTTTCTCGTGACGAGAGTATTCCTGGATCAGGTTAGCTTTTGTATCTTTTTCGATAGACATGACGTCTGCTATCTCCTATTCATCAATATGTTATTTTTTAGCAGGTCTCCAAGCCGGTAGCCGCCCCACTTAGGGAAGCCGCCGACCGGTCGAGTCAGCGGGCAGATTATACCAGAGAACGTTGAGAAGTAAATAGCGGGAAAACACGCGGGGACACTCAAAAGGTGTGGAAATATTACGCTGAGCAGAGACATCAAGGACGACATAGCCGAAGCGTCTCGACTGCCACTTCGTCAGGCTCAGTGTCCGCTCGACGCGCTGACACCCACCTTTCTACATCAAATGAGCGCACCCAAACAAACAAATCAGACGATACGAGTTTGGGGGGAAGAGCAAGCCAAACGCCCAACCACCCAATGCCTAAGCGCCCAATTCCTGGATTGCATCCATCACCGCACCGTAGCTGGCTCCCACTTCGATGGGCGGGTTGGCATAATGCGCCTCCACATCCTGCAATTGCTCCTGATGATAATCCACTTTGAAGCGCGAGAACTTGAGACCATGCGCCGTAGAGATAACGACCACGCGATGTTCAGGTTTGATCTCGCCTCGCGAGATGAGATTGAACATGGCCCCCAACGCCACGCCGGTATGCGGGCAGGCGTACAGGCCGGTTTTGTCGGCGCGCATGGCCGCGTTGGCCAGTTCATCTTCCGAGACCTGTTCAACTATGCCATCGAAGGCCTGCAAGACGCGCACGGCGCGCTCGTAACTGACCGGGTTGCCAATCTGAATGGCGCTGGCGAGGGTCTTCCTGGCAGTCACAGGTTTGAATTGCTCGAAACCAGTCTGATAGCTCTGGTAAAGCGGATTGGCGTGTGCGGCCTGCGCCGCCACCAGGCGCGGCAGACGTTCGATCAGGCCAAGTTCTTTCATCAGCAGCAAGCCCTTGCCCAGAGCGCTGACATTGCCCAAATTGCCCGACGGGATCAAAATCCAATCGGGGACTTCCCAGTTGAATTGCTGCACAATCTCGATGCCAACAGTCTTTTGCCCTTCCATGCGCAACGAATTCATTGAGTTCGCCAGATAAATATGCGGATCTTCGGTCATTTGCTGGACAATGGCCATGCAGCCGTCAAAGTCGGTATCCAACGAAAGCACGGTGGCGCCATTGGCGATCGGTTGGATAAGTTGTTCAACCGAGACCTTGCCGCGCGGCAGCAATACAATGGCCGGAATGCCCGCTGCGGCAGCATATGCTGCCAGCGCTGCCGAAGTATCGCCGGTCGAGGCCGCCGCTACAGCCTTAATCGGCGCGCCATCCTGTATCATCTGCTTGACCACCGAGACTAAAACGGTCATACCCAAATCTTTGAAAGAGCCGGTATGGCTGTTGCCGCACAATTTTACCCACAAATCCGGCACACCCACCGCTTTGCCCAGGCGTTCAGCCCAAAACAGGTTACTGTGCCCCTCATACATTGAGACAATATTCTCGTCATCAATTTGCGGGCAGACCCACTCTTTCTTGCCCCATACACCGCTGCCATACGGCCAGGTATGCGTATGCGTACGCTGGTCGAAAAGCGCTTTCCATTCGTCGGCGGAGCGGTCGCGCAGCGCGTTCACATCGTGTCCCACTTCCAACAGGCCGCCGCAATCTTCGCAGCGATAGACGACTTCATAAATCGAGTAGCGCCGCCCGCAGCCGCGCACACACTGGTACCAACTGGCATAAGACATCGTTATTAGCTCCAATCAATGGCAGTCACTTGGCAAGTGGCTGCCATTTACGCACCGACAACATCCGTTTCAATCCGGTGGATAGGCTGTGCGCCCAGGCTGGCCTGTTCCGGCTCGGGGAGGGAGGCTTCATCGGGTTTATCGGACAGCCCAAAGAGGAAGGCGCCCTGTTCAAGCCAGGCCAGCGCCTGCGCGTATACCTCGCGGGTGATGAGGATTTCCTCGGCGAGTTTCTGCGCCAAAGTGGATTCTGCGCCCAACTGCCCCATACGTGCCGCTGTGGCACGATACTCATTGCGGCGGAAAGTCTTGAAGGGCGTAGGGTCTCCGGCAACAACACGCGCCTGCACATCCTGATGAATCTCGCGCAGCATTGGAGACAGTTCGGCAACACGGGCACTCATATCGGCAAGGAAAGCCTCAAAAGCAGCTACCCGCCCAGAGTGAATATCGTCCGACAGTGTTTTTAATCTAACCAATCCACTCGCCACGATCAAACACAGATAAACCAGATAATCTTGATTATCGGTTGTGAAAGGATGAAACTCAACCTGATTGAAATGCCGGTAGGCGGCCTCAAAACCTACTTCATCAAACTCATCCCCCAGCAAAGTGCTGACAGTTTGAAAAGCCGCTTCAACCCGCACAAAATCAATGACATGATCGTTGCGGCCACGCGCCCCTAGGGTGGTTTTGTCCAGGTCAATGAGCACAGCCGTGCTTTCGTCCACAGAGAAATTCTGTGTTGCGCAATAGGCCGCGAAATCGGGCAGCGCTGCCCAGCGGTTGGCAACATAAACATGGGCATTTTCGCCGCGTTGTTCCAACTCGAATTTAGGGGCTTCATCCATGCGCTCGGAGGCAATAAAGGCCAACCCCGGCCAGCCGCCCGCCGCGCAGATATTGGCAAAGGCGGTGCCATCGTTGAGGCGCGTATCACCGAGGAATATCACGCGTTGAATTTGGGTTTGGGGCGCATCCAGGCTGCGCCCGGTGCGCAAAATTTTTGCAACAACACGCGCATAGTCAATTGTGCTTTTGCGCGGCACTACCCCTGCTGGCAGACCAACTTCGGCGTGCAGGTCTTCTAACGAAGGCAGGCGCGGGTCAAGGGGCTGCAAATTGCGATAGATAACCGCATCGCCCAGAAAATCGCTGACTTTTGCTCTTCCGTAGGCTTTCATTCTCAAATCGTCCTTTCCGACCGTTCCTTTTTCAAACACGAAGGCACAACGATGCTGTTTTTTCTTTGTGGCCTGGTGTCATTGTGGTAGCGAACACAAAACTATTCCAAATACCCTTCGGCGACGAGCAACTCGGCGTTGAGGATCGAACCGCTGGCCGCGCCGCGCAGGGTGTTATGCACCACGCTGACCATGCGTAAATCTAGAATTGGACATGCCCGAATGCGCCCGACGGTGACAGCCATGCCCCCGGCGGCGTTTCGGTCGCGGCGCGGCTGGGGACGGTCGACCTCGGAACGCATCAGCAAAGGGCGCGGCGGGGCGCTGGGCAAATCCAGGCCGGGAAATTCGGCCAGGGCGCGGGCGGCTTCCTCGGGGGTGGGCCTGTGCTCGAAGCTGGCGGCAATGCTCAGGGTGTGCCCATCGAAGACCGGGACGCGGTTAGCCTGAGCGCTGATGCCAAAATCTGCGGGGCGGCGTTCACCATTTTCGATACACCCCAGCAGTAGGCGCGCTTCGCTTTCAATTTTCTCATCTTCTCCGGGGATATAGGGAATCACGTTGCCATCAATATCCAGATAAGAGACACCTGGATAACCCGCCCCCGAAACGGCCTGCATGGTGGTGACAAAAACCTGCCGAACGCTAAAGGCATTGTCGAGGGGTTTGAGGGTCATTGCCAGGCCGGTGGTGGTGCAGTTGGGGCTGGTGACGATCAGACCCGGCCAGCCCTGGGCGGCGCGCTGCCCCTCGATCAGGCGCAAATGATTGCCATTGACTTCGGGGATCATCAGCGGCACGCTATCAGCCTGACGATAGGCCGAAGCATTCGAGCAAACGGCATACCCGGCAGCAGCGAACTGCGGCTCAATCACTTTAGCATGATGCGAGGGTAGGGCTGAAAAAACCAGCCTGGCGGGCAAATTGGGAATCGAATGTTGAACCATTAACTCACACGCCGCAGCAGGCGGGTCGCCATCTAAAACCCAGCGGGTCTCGCCAAAGGCTTTACCGGCGCTGCGCTCAGAACCGGTCAGGGCAGTGATTTCAAACCAGGGATGATCGGCGAGTAATTGCACAAAACGCTGGCCGACGGCGCCGGTAGCGCCCAGCACGGCTACAGGTATTCTTTGAGAAGTTTTTTTACTCATTGGTTCACCTAATTTTTCACCACAAAGCAGCGAAGAATATTTTGGCTTTTCTTCGTATTTTTGTATTTCTGTGGTAATCCCTTTTACGCTTCGGCTAACATCTCGGCGTGGATGCGGCGCATGGCGTTTTGTGCGTCGGCATCGGCCACAACCAGTGAGATGCTGTATTCGGATGAACCCTGAGCAATGGCGATGACGTTGATATTGGCGTTCCCCAAAGCCCCAAAAATGCGCGCCGCTACCCCCGGCGTATTGCGAATGGCCGTACCGACTACGGTCAAGATGGTGACATCATCTTTCGACCAAATGCGGTCGATATCGCGGCGGGTCAACTCTAACGACATTTCAGCCTCCAGAGAGGCAATCACACCAGGGGTGGTCGTAGTGGGAATTACAAAACTGATCGATTGTTCGGAGGAGGCCTGTGAGATCATCAGCACGCTGGCCCCGGTGCGGGCAACGGCAGAAAAGGTGCGCGCCGCAATGCCCGGAACCCCCAGCATGCCGCGCCCTTCCACAGTGACCATGCTCAGGTTAGGGATGGTTGAAATGGCTGTCACATGCCCGGAGTCGCTCTGCGGAGCGGCAGTGATGCGCGTGCCAGGGTAGTTGGGGTTGAAGGTGTTTTTGACCCACAGGGGAATATCTCGCTCAATGATCGGGCGGATGGTTTTCGGATGCAGCACTTTCGCGCCAAAGTAGGCCAGTTCGCTGACTTCACTGAAAGAAAGTTCCGGTATAACGCGGGCATCGGGAACAACGCGCGGATCGGCGGTCATCACGCCGTCTACATCGGTCCATGTCCAGACTTCATCGGCATTGAGGCAGGCCCCCAGAATGGCGGCGGTGTAGTCGCTGCCGCCGCGCCCCAGGGTGGTGATAATTCCCTCAGGGGTGGCGCTGATGAAGCCGGTCACGACGGGAATAGAACCTGCCTCAAATAGAGGGATCAACTGCGAGCGAGTCCGGCTGCGGGTGGCTGACATATCCGGCACCGCGTTCTGAAAATTGTCATCCGTAAAAATTAATTCGGTAGCGTTTACGGGCTGCGATTGTAAACCTATCTGACGCAGAGCGGCTGAAACCACGCGGGCATTAAGACGCTCACCCAGCGAGGTGATCGTGTCCATGCCGCGCGGGGTGACTTCGCCCATTACATGAATGCTGTTGCAGTATGCACTAAGCTCATTGAGATGCTGGTTGACGGTTTCCAACAGATTTTTGCGCTCGTCCTCGTTAGGGATCAGTTCCATAATGGCTTCGTAGTGGCGCACCTGTAAGTCGGCAATTAACCGTTGGTATTCAGATTGATCGCCGCGCGCCGCAGCCTGGGCGCTGTGAATGAGGGCATCGGTGACGCCGCGCATGGCCGAGACGACCACAGTCAGGCGCTCCCAATGGGGAGCATGCTCCTTGATAATTGCAGCCGCCTGGCGGATGGCCTCGGCGCTGCCTACCGACGTGCCGCCGAATTTCATCACCAATGTTTTCATATTGCACCTCGCAGGAATAAATTCACAAAATTATACTCGCGCCCCCCGAAATTATGCCCCCGCCTGTATAAAAATTGCGTAAAGCTGGTATTTGCCCCTGCCCCGCAAAAGCGTAGACGATCAGTGATTTTGGAGCGAAAAATCCATAATGACCGGCAAATGGTCGGAGCCAATGCCTTTGGCAACATAACGGTCATGAACGGTGATGTCGCTTGAAATCAAGACGTGATCTATGGGAATAGTAAATACCCTGGGAATGCCGAGATAAGTAGGTTGTACACCAAAACCGCGGCGACTGTCACGCAAATTAGAGACTTCAAGCCATTCCCCAAAATACGGCGACCAGGAGGTGGCGTTGAGATCACCCGCAACAATTATTGGTGTTTCGAATTCTGCCAAATATTCCACGAGCTGACTCATCTGAAGATTACGCTGCCACGTGAGGCTATTCCCTTTGGGTGGTACGGGGTGAGTCACGATCAGGTTTATCGGGAACTCATCGAGAATCACCTGAACATGAATAGAAGGCAATCCCCAGGTGCCAAAATATATGATCCGCACGCCTTTTGTTGGGAAGCGGCTGTACAACGCAATACCAAAATTATCCTCGCGTGGCTCAAAGACTGAGTAGGAATAATCCATCTCGGTGAGATTTAGATCATCCAGCCAACCCTGATTAACTTCCAGCAAGGCCACAATATCAGCGTCACTCTCTGCGATACGTTGGCGGGTTCTCTCATGTTGAGGGTTGGAGGTCAGCACGTTGGCGAGGAACAAACGATATTGTTGAGATTGCGTTTTCGCCGTAGGGGGCGGGATAAACAGAGGCAAGATCAGTGCAAAATTGAGGAGAATCAACCCTCCGGTGAGCATACTCCCCATAATGCGCCTTCCGAGTAGATATATCGCCAGCAACAACAGACCCACTACCAGATACTGCACCCGAAAATGAGCCAGCAAATCGAAGATCCACCACGAGCGCCCTAGAAAGCCCCCCAGCGTTAAGGCAATCAACCCAAATGCGGCCACATGCACTCCGGCCCAAAAGATGTTTGCGATGAATTGTTTTGTTCGAAGAGTTAGCATGATTTACCCGCTGAGAAGACGACGGATAGCAAACGGCAGAGCGCGGTCAACAGATTGTCACTCTGGCCAGATAGTGCCGGCGCGCACTACACCGTTGGCGGGAACATCGCTTTTGACGGTTGCCCCATTGCCAATGCGCGCGCCCGCGCCGATCTCCACGCCCAGGTTGACGGTTACGCCCATGCCGACCAACGCCCCATCGCCGACTTGTACTTCCCCCGCCAGAATCGCCCCTGGCGAGATGTTAACATAATCCCCCAGGATGCAATCGTGCGAAACGATGGCTCCCGTGTTGACGATACTGCCAAAGCCAACGCGCACTTCACTGCCCAGGTAGGCATGCGGAAAAACCTGCACGCCCGGTGATACGATTGCCCCTGCTTCTACAAAAGCTGTCGGGTGCACAACCGGCGGACAGACAAAGCCCGCCTCAGCAATGCGCCGGAAAACCTTCATCCGCACACTGACCACGCCAATGCCGCCCACAGCGTTAATGGCGAACCGCACCCCCTGGGCATATAATTCCGGCAGCTTCTCGCCGCCGCCCAACACCGGAACTCCCATGATGCCTTCACCCGGTGATACGCCATCGTCAATGAAGCCTGCTGCTTTGTAGGTTCCCAAAATCCGCACCAAATCTAACAAGGCTTTGCCGTGTCCGCCTGCTCCATAAATAATCACCGCAGTCGGGTCGAAATTGCTATCTGGAACAGCATATTTTTCGGCGGAGTTTTGCACGCGCTCCCGCACCATTTTCTCGGTGATAAATGTATCACTGGAGAATTGGCCGAGATCAAGATCGTGCTGCTGTGCCAGGGCAAGAGCCGGTTTGGAGATGCGCAATCCCGCGGGGGGAGCAACGGATTCGCTCAGGGGCTGCGTGTTGACATCCGAAACAGGCACATCAGCATCCGGTGAGTCTGCCAGGTAAGCGAATACGTCCCCGGCATGCACAGTTTCGCCAACATCAAAACGCAAACCGAGAATAAACCCCTGACTCTCGGCTTCCACATCCGCCGTAGATTTGGTGGTTTCCAGGGTGCAGATCAAATCGCCTGGGGCCACTTGCTGCCCATCTGCAACATGCAGGGCCGCCAGCATGGCTTCAGGTTCATTGGGGTTGAGCAAGGGAATAGTGATCGGGTTCATATTTCGGTATCCAGTTGAATGTTGAAGATTTTGGCCGCGGACGGCGGTTAGATCATTGAACGTGCAGCCGTCACAATGGCGTCCACGTCGGGCAGCACGGACTCTTCCAGTGCGCCGGAGGCGGGAATCGGAAGATCGCGGGCAGCAACACGCCGGATGGCTTTGAGTGCAGGGCCTAAGGCTTCGCTGGCGCGGGCAACGACTTCGGCGCCCCAGCCCAGGGTGGCGGTGCCTTCTTCCATCACAATGAGACGCCTGCTGCGTCGTGCTGATGCTAGAATAGGGTCGATCTCAAAGGGCGCTAGCTGCGTGGGGATAATCAACTCGCTGAAGATCTCGTAATCATAGGCCAATTTGAGCAGGGCTTCACGGGCAATTTCGGCCATGTAGCCATACGCGGCGAGGGTCATATCGGCAGGCGGCGCGCCAGAAATGGCAAGCCGGTGCGTTGGCGCGTAGGAGTTGGGTGTTTCGAGCCGGGTTATGGTGAAGTCTGAGGGGGATTGTTTCTCCGCCAATTTTGCAAGATAGAGCAGCTTGTTCTCTATAAACAACACCGGATCATCGTCGGCGATGGCATCGGCAAGCAACTGACCGGGGCTGCCCAAAGCAGTAGGCGCCAAAATGCGCAGGCCAGGGATGCCGAGGAAAAGTTTTTCGAGCGTTTGGCTGTGAGTAGGGCCATAACCGCGCCGCCCTCCCATTGGGGTGCGGATAACCAAGGGAACGCGTACCTGATCGTTATACATCCAGCGGAATTTGGCAATATGGTTGATGATCTGGTCGGCGGCCAGGGTGACGAAATCGCCAAACATAATCTCAACCACCGGGCGCAGGCCGCGCAAAGCCATCCCCGCCGCCAGACCTACAAACCCGGCCTCCGAGATTGGGGTGGTAATGACACGCTCAGGATAGGCCTGTGATAGCCCCTGGCTAACCTTGAAGGCTCCGCCGTAGGGGTCAAGAACATCTTCGCCAAGGAGCAGGACGCGCTCGTCAGTTTGAAATGATTCGTGCAAGGCAGCGTTGAGGGAAGCTAGGACGGTCGATTGGTGATTAGTGATCAGGAATTCGGGCATCGAGTGGTGGGTTTCCTGATGCTTGATACCTGATACCGGATCACTTAGCGCCTGCGCGAATGCCTCGGCAACTTCGGCGTCTACTTCGCTCTCAATCACGGCGCGGATTTCGGGATCGAGGTGGGCGGCGTGGGTCTTTAGGGGGTCGCGGGTGCGCTTGAAAGCGGCAACCCACTTAGGGTCACGCGTGTCATCTCCTTTGGAATGGGGGCCAAACCTGACGGTAGAAACGATCAGGGCACGCGGTTGGCTTCGGGCACGGACATCTGCTACCAAACTAGCTGCCAGGGCCGATATTTCCAGCACAGCGCTGGAATCCAATTCATCAACAGGGATACCAAAGGTGGAAAATCGGGCAGCCATGTTCCCGGCGAGGGTGAGATCGACGGGGGTGGTTTGAGCAATGTGATTATTCTCAACCACGTAGAGGATAGGTGCATCCCAGAGGGTAGCCATATTGAGGCTCTCGTAGACTACGCCTTGTCCCAGGGTTCCATCACCAAGAAAGGCTACAGCCAGCGCGTTGGTGTTTTTACGTTTCTCGGCCAGGGCCATACCGGTGGCGACCGGCACAATGCCTCCCTGAACACCGTTGGAATAGAAGTCGCGCCATTGCAAATGCTGCGAGCCGCCACGCCCGCCGCACACGCCTGTGGCTTTGCCCATCATTTCGGCAAAAAGAGCGCGCATCTCGCCGCCATAGGCCAAAAAATGACCATGACCACGGTGATTGCTGAATACAATATCGCCATCTTGCAGATGGGCGATCACGCCTACGGCATTGGCTTCTTGCCCCAGGTAGGTATGTGTGGTGCCGTAAAAAATTCCTTTGGGGAAATTCTCCAGCACGGTTTCCTCGAAGCGGCGAATGCGATAAAGCTGGCGGTAAAACTCGTGGGTATCCATGACGGGGAAATTATACTTGAAAAGGTTGGAGTGCAGGTCGGTTGGTTGGGCGGCGGACATTTTACAATCTTTTTACACCACCCTGATCTGGAGCATAAATCATCTCGATACGCTTAAGCTACCTAAATACCAGGTTATTAATGACAGCAATCGAGAAGAAACCCATGAACCAACCAAACCAACTCACAACCCGACGCGATTTTCTAAAACTCTCTGGATTTATTGGGGCGCTGACGGCCCTCTCGGCCTGTAACGCCCAGCAAACTGCCGCCGCAGCCACTTCAACGCCGATATTAACGTCATCCCTAACGGTGTTGCCCAATGATGAAGACTGGCTGATCTACCAGACTCTGCAACGCATCACGTTTGGGCCGCGGGTTGACGAAATCGCCCGCGCCCAAGAGATCGGTCTGGATGCGTTTATCGAAGAGCAGCTTGCCCCGGAGAGCATTGATGACTCTGCTATGGATAGTCTGCTGGATGGCATGGACACACTCGAAATGGGGCCTGATGAATTGCTCGAAGTCGAGAAGCGCGGCCAGCCGGTGAATGAGTTGATTCGCGCCACCCTGCTGAGGGCAGTGTTCTCCAAACGGCAGCTTTATGAGTTAATGGTCGATTTTTGGAGCAATCACTTCAACCTGTATGTGCGTAAGAGTCAGGTTGGCCTGTTGAAGATTATCGACGACCGCCAGGTCATCCGCCCCAACGTGCTGGGACGGTTTCACGATATTCTTTCAGCCTCAGCACATAGCCCGGCCATGTTGGTTTATCTTGATAATGCTCAAAGCAGCCGGGAACATCCCAACGAAAACTACGCCCGTGAATTATTGGAACTGCACACCCTGGGTGTGGACGGCGGCTATCGTCATGAAGATATCACCGAAGTTGCCCGCGCCCTGACCGGTTGGAGCGTAAGCAATTTGCGCGATGAAAATCCCGGCTATTTTCAGTACCGGGCGCGGATGCACGATGACGATGAAAAGAGCATCCTGGGCACAAGCTTCCCCGCGGGTCAGGGCATTGGCGATGGCGAGCAGTTACTCGAACTGTTGGCCGGGCACTCGTCCACAGCGCAATTCATCAGCGAAAAACTTGTCCGCCGCTTTGTAGCCGATGACCCGCGCGGCGCGCTGGTGACACAGGCTGCCGAGACCTTCACCCGAACCAACGGAGACATTCGAGCGGTGATGAGCGTAATTCTACACTCACAAGAATTCAAAAACTCGCTGGGGATGAAGCTCAAACGCCCCTTTGAATACATTGTCTCGGCGCTGCGCACAACCCAAGCTCGCGCCGAGATAGACCGCTTCACTGGGTTAGTATTGGCACAAATGGGGCAGCCGCTCTTCCATTGGTCACCGCCCGATGGCTATCCCGATTACGCCGAAGCCTGGGCCACCACCAATGGCATGCTCTCGCGCTGGAACTATGCCCTGGCGCTGGCCTTTAACGCCGCCCGCGACAGTGAAGTCGATTGGAACTCCCTGACCGGGGGCGCGGCGATCCCCGAAGCCCTGGACACCATCAGCGACCACCTACTGGGCGGTGCGCTATCCGATGAAGCCCGCCAAATTGTGCTCGATTTTGCCAACGGGTTGAACACCGAGATGGCTATCCCCGCTATGGGTGCTTTATTGCTGGCCTCACCAGCCTTTCAATATCGGTAATTAGCGATCGAACAGGTTTTAGAAACCTGTCAGGTCTGTTTGGAGGAATATAATGACGAAAACAATCACCCGCAGAGATTTTCTAACCCTGGGCGCGGCCCTGCCTGCCGTAGTGGCGGCTCCCACCGAACTGGCAAGTTGGCTGCCACGTTTGACGGTGTTCTCCCCCCAGGGAGAAGCCTCTCCGGGCGACATCCTGGTGCTGATCTTCCAGCGCGGCGCCATGGACGGGCTGAACGCGGTTATCCCCTTTACCGAAAGCCAATATTACAACCTGCGCCCCACCCTGGCCATTCCCGAACCGCAAGCCAGCAACGATACCAGCGCCATTAACCTGGATGACCGCTTTGGCCTGCACCCGGCTCTGCGCCCGCTAAAAGACATCTGGGATGATGGTCAGCTTGCCATTGTGCATGCCTGCGGCTCGCCCGACCCCACCCACTCGCACTTTGATGCCATGGATTATATGGAGCGCGGCACCCCCGGCGAGAAATCGCTCACCGACGGCTGGCTGGCGCGCCACTTGCAAACCGCGGCCTGGGAAAATACCTCGCCCTTCCGGGCGGTGGGCATTGGCGGGATGCTGCAAAGTTCGCTGCGCGGCCCCATTCCGGCGCTGGCGCTTAAATCGATTGCCGATTTTCATCTAGGTGGCCGCGCCGAAGCCGCAGAACTGGCCGCATTCCAGGTCGCACTCACTACACTCTACCAGGCGCCCGCGACACCAACGAATGCAAACCTGCTCGCCAATGCTGCTGCACTGACCTTCGATGCCACCGCCATGCTCGAATCGGCCATTCAGGGCGAGTACCAGCCCAGCGCGGGCGTGGTGTATCCAGAGAGTGAATTTGGGCAGGCTATGTCTCAAGTCGCTCAACTCATCAAAGCCGATCTCGGCCTGGAAGTAGCCGCTGTGGATATTGGCGGGTGGGATACGCACGTCAACCAGGGCGCTGCCGAAGGGCAGATGGCCGGCTTGTTGGAAGACCTGGCCAACGGGCTGGCCGCCTTCTATCATGATTTGGGTGAACGCACCCGGCGGGTGACCATTGTCACGATGTCGGAATTTGGACGACGGGTCAGCGAAAACGCCAACGGCGGCACCGACCACGGTCACGGCAACGTGATGTTCGTCGCGGGCGGCAGCGTCAATGGCGGCAAGGTCTACGCCGACTGGCCCGGTTTGAGCGCTGAAGCGCTCTACGGTCCCGGCGACCTGTCCATCACCACCGATTTCCGCGATGTTCTCGGCGAGATCGTAACCCGGCGCTTAATGAATGATCGGTTGAGTGAGATTTTCCCCGCATATACCGGGTGGAAGACGCTGGATATTGTGGCAGCAGGTTAAACTCCATCTTCCCAAAAGCGTAACTCTTTGATAAGATCACACGCTTGAAAGACGACCTCGGTCTGAAGGCCGGGGTCGTTGTGTGTTTTTTGGTATATCGATAACGAACTAGAGGAAGCATGCAAACCGAACGAACAGATTTGAGAAATATCGCCATCATCGCCCATGTTGACCACGGCAAAACCACATTAGTAGACGGCCTACTCAAACAGGCGCGCGTCTTCCGCGAGAATCAGCAGGTTGTCGAGCGCGTGATGGATTCGAATGATTTAGAGCGCGAACGCGGCATCACTATTCTGGCAAAAAACACTGCCATTGAAGTCTGGGATGAAGCCAGCCAACAAAAAGTCAAGATCAATATCGTCGACACGCCCGGGCACGCCGATTTCGGCGGCGAAGTTGAACGGGTGATGAATATGGTCGATGGCGTATTGCTGTTGGTAGATGCTGCTGAAGGCCCAATGCCGCAAACGCGCTTTGTACTCAAAAAAGCCCTCGAGATGGGCCATCGCGCCATTGTAGTCATCAACAAGGTGGATCGCACCGGCGCCGACCCCAACCACGTTCTCAACCAGACCTTCGATCTTTTTATCGAGTTGGGCGCCAGTGACGAGCAGGCCGAGTTTCCGGTGATCTACGCCAATGCCGTCACCGCCCAGACAGGTCGGACCCCTGATTTAGGCCCTGACCTGCAACCGTTGTTCGAAGTCATCCTGCACCATATTCCTGGCCCGCGCGTCGATACAGATGCCCCCCTGCAAATGCTGGTCACCACGCTGGGGTACGATCAATATCGTGGCGTGACCGCCGTTGGACGGGTTTTCGCTGGTTCAATCAAAGCCGGGCAAGAGCTGGCCCGAATCCAGGCTGATGGCACAATCATTCCAGAGAAAGCGCGTTACCTGTACATCCATCAAGGGTTGGAGCGTGTGGAGGTCGAAAGTGCCCATGCGGGCGAAATCGTTGCTCTGGCCGGGTTAGAGAATATCGTCATTGGCGAAACCCTGGCTGACCCCGAAAACCTTCAGGCGCTGCCCACCATCCGGGTGGAGGAACCCACCGTCCACATGAGCTTTGGGGTCAACACATCGCCATTTGCCGGGCGGGAGGGCCGCTGGGGTACCTCCCGCAAGCTGCGTGAGCGCCTGTTCGATGAATTACGCTCGAATGTGGCTTTGCGCGTCGCCGAAACCGGCAGCCCCGATACCTTTCTGGTCTCCGGGCGCGGCGAACTGCATCTGGCAATTTTGATCGAAACCATGCGCCGTGAGGGGTATGAGTTCCAGGTCTCGCGGCCCGATGTCATTTTGAAACAGGATGAGCAAGGAAGAACACTAGAACCCTTCGAGGAAGTCTTTATCGAGACCAACCCCGAAACCGTTGGCGTAGTGGTAGAGATGCTCGGCGGGCGGCGCGGTCAAATGCTCGATATGCGCAACACCCAGGATAACAGCGTCCAGATCAAATTTCTGGTGCCCACCCGGGGCTTGCTGGGATTCCGCTCCCACTTTTTGACTGCCACGCGCGGCGCCGGGGTGATGGATGCCCTCTTCCACGCTTATCTGCCCATGCTTGGCCCAATCAACGGCCGCGCCTCAGGCTCATTGGTATCCTGGGAAGATGGTGTCACAACAACATTTGGCCTGAAAAACGCCGAAGAACGCGGCACGCTGTTCTATCCCGCAGGGGTGGATGTATATACCGGGATGGTGATTGGTGAACACCAGCGTTCTGGCGATCTGGATGTCAACGTGTGCAAAAAGAAGCACCTGACCAATATGCGCGCTGCTAGCGCCGATATTGAAGTACGTCTGACACCGCCGCGTCTCATGAGCCTGGATGAAGCCATTGAGTATCTGGCCGACGATGAACTGCTCGAAGTTACCCCACTGAGTTACCGCATTCGCAAACAAGTGCTTTCGGCGCATGAACGCGGGCGCTTGAACAAGAACGCCAAGAAAGCTGCTGCCGGAACGCTGCAGTAGTCTTAAAGAAAACGAATGTGGCAGATTTTCTGCCACATTCGTTTTCTTAGAATATTTTTCATCAGACTGCGTAAGTTCTCATAATAGTACGTTTAGTTATTTGCGGGCAGCCTCGATAGCGGCCTTGATTTGAGGAAAATGACTGCGGGTGTGCAGGGCAAATCCTTGCTCACCTACATTTTGCACCAGGGCCATTAAACGGCGTTTGTCGGTCACGAACTCGTCGGGTAATGCTCGTACCGCCGCAACGGTGACGGCTTCGCAGCGTTTGAGTTCCGCAAGTAACAGTTCTAACGAATACGCATTGGCAATCGCGGCATGCATTCCCAAATCATTATGGAATCCTCCGGTGCGGTAGTTGCCAATGAAACAAGTAATTGCCAGATGCAGCCAGCGCTCCGAGTAAATGATGTGCGCGAGGGTTTCTTTGGCACTCCATTCCTCGGGAGCAGGGCGTGCTGCTGCTTCCTCTTCACTCACCCCCTCGAAGAGCGCGTCCAACTCCGCGTCAACCTCTTTGTAGAGCGCTTCTGTTTTTTTGGCAAGTTCATCAGCGGTTTGCGGTAGTTCAGGGGCGGGTCGCCCGGACAATTCCATGTCTACGCGATGTTTTTCGCCGTCGCGATAGAACACGACTTCCACGCGGTCACCGGCCTTCTTGCCGCTAATCGCTTTCCCAAAATCTGGGAATGCCTGAATCTCGCAGTCGTTTATGCTGAAAATTACATCGTTTCCTTGCAGTCCGGCCGCTTCGGCCCCCAGGCCTTCAAGTACGCCGGTGATGAGCGCGCCAGTTTCTACCGGCAAATTCAAGTCGGCGGCCATTTTTTCATCCACTAACCCGCTGGGAAACACCCCCAACATGGGTTGATCGAAAACGCGCTTATCTAATCCGGTTTCCATCACCGATTTGAGATTAGCAAGGGCGGTTTCCCATCCGGTTTGAATTTGTTGTGTGGTTTGCTGCCAACGATCATCGTCGCCCAGGCCTTTGTGCTTGATCTCAACGACGGTTTCGCCATCTTCTTCTGTAAAAGCTATTTTCAATTTTGTGGCTTTTGGCTCGCCTGCACCGAACCAGGTCAGTGCGATGCGTCGGTTCTCTTTGTGTTTTGTGATCGTACCGCTGGCATGAAATCCGGTATTCCACCAGGCATAAAATCGCCCGCCTTTACGGGCGTCAATTTCGGCAAAGTCGGCAAACCAGCTTTGCAACGCCGCCGAACTGGTAAAGGCCCGGAAAACCTGAGCAAGAGGCGCTGCAATTCTTTCTGAAAAAATTAGCGACTTTTTAGCAGACATGAGTTTCTCCTTGGGGCGTATACAATTTCTTTGCTATGATACTTTTCGAAATAAGCTCAGGTTCAATGAAGATAAGGAAGTTATTCGAGTGTGACGCTGGATAATTTGTAAGCGAGTTCTTGAGCCTCGGCAATCAAATCGATTTGATCGGGGAGTTGGAATTCTTCGTCAACACGCAAAATTAGATGATTGGCGATTTCCCGAAGGCGCGGGGCGACCTCGGGGTGGGCAGCCAGGAAACGAATGCGGTCGTATGCCCCAGGGCCTGGGTCTGGCAGTCCCCGTTCGCGCAGGTATTCCCCAATCGCAATTCCTGCAGCCCGGCGGGCACATACTCTGGCCTTGCCTTCATTGCCGTCGGCGCGGGCGGTTTTTGCAGCTTCAAGTTCTGCGCTGATTTTGGCGTTTTCCATCGAGAGCCTACCTGCCGGAGCCGCTTTGGTAGCGTCCGTAAAGCTGGTTGGCTTCTTTTAATCGAAAATTGAGCGCCTCTGTAAGCGCATTTTGCGTCATGCGCCATTGCCAGTTCCCGCTGGGTGTGCTGGGATAATTCATGCGGGCCTGGTTGTCGAGACCGAGAAGATCTTGCATAGGAGCAAGCGCAAAAATTGCGTTAGATGACCAGGCCGCCCGAATCAGATCCCAGGCAATATCATGACCGTCTCTTGCCAAATATCGGCGGGCGAAGTCGCGCGATTGTTTAGATGTGTTCTGATACCAGCCCAGGATGGTGTCATTGTCGTGCGTGCCCGTATACACGATGCAATTAGGGCTAAAATTGTGGGGTAAAAATGGGTTTTGAGTATCCCCATCGAATGCAAAGACCAGTATTTTCATGCCGGGGAGATTGAAATGATCGCGCAGTTCAATGACATCTGGAGTAATTTCACCTAAGTCTTCGGCCAGTATAGGTAATGAGCCAAGCGTTTTTTCAACCGCAGCAAAGAACTTGATCCCCGGGCCGGTTACCCACTGCCCGTTGACGGCGGTTTCCTCCTCGGCGGGAATCTCCCAATATCCGGCAAAGCCGCGAAAGTGATCCAGACGGGCAATATCAACCAGTGAGAAAACGGCTTCCAAACGCTCAATCCACCAGGCGTAGTTCTCCTGGGCATGGACATCCCAACGATAAAGCGGGTTGCCCCAGCGTTGCCCGGTAGGAGAGAAATAATCGGGCGGTACCCCGGCTACTACCGTAGGTTGTCCCTCAGCATTAAGGTGAAAAAGTTGGGGGTGCGACCACACATCGGCGCTATCATGCGCCACAAAGATGGGAATATCTCCAATGATTTTTACCCCGCGAGTATTAGCATAGTTGCGTAATTTTCCCCATTGGTTAAAGAATAAATATTGCCAGAAAGCATGTTTCTCGACAGATGCTGCATGATCTAAACGAAATTGATTGAGTGCCTGCGCGTCCCGGTCGCGTAGCGGTTTTGGCCATGTTACCCACGGATGACCCTCGTGCTTTTCTTTAAGGGCCATGAATAGAGCATAATCTTCTAGCCAGTGTGCGTGTGTGGACTGAAAGGTTTCGAATGCTTGTTGGGTGGTAGTGTTGGGGTGTTTTTTAAAGCGCACAAAAGCGCAGTCGAGTATGCTCAATTTGTAAGGAATGACGCGTCCGAAGTCAACTTTGTCATCCGGAAGGTTGGTGAGTTCAACGATGTCGTTGGCGTGCAGTAAATCGTTATCCAGGAGCGCTTGGGGGCTGATAATGTAGGGGTTTCCGGCAAAGGCAGAGAAACATTGGTAGGGTGAGTCGCCATATCCGGTTGGGCCAAGGGGCAACACCTGCCAAAGGGCGCTACCGGCATTCGCTAAGAAATCGATCCATTGATAAGCCTGGGGGCCGATATCGCCAATACCAAAGGGGCCGGGCAAGCTGGTGGGGTGAAGTAATATGCCAGAAGCGCGTTTAAAAGTCATAGATGTGAAATCCTAAAAAACACGCTACGAGGGGTGCAAACGGAAGGGAACTCTGCTGGCACAACTCATAGCGTTGTAAGTTTTATGAAGTAAACTATTCGCCGGTGGTTGCCGGTCGGAGCACAGGGAGGGGCTGTGCTCTGGGGTCGGTAAAGAAATCTTCGGGCAAGGGCAGGGGGTCATAGCTTGCCCCGGTGCCAATTGTGCCATAGGGTACGAGATAAAGTTGCGATGTCGCTCCCGCTTCGAAGGGCTGGTAGGCAAATATGAGATAGCGCCCATCGGGGCTGAATTGCGGGTCGCGATAGCAGCATGTGCCGTCAATGGGATTCGCTTTGGTTTCGGCGCGATGCAGGTTGCCATTATAGAGGTAAAGTTGACCGTAACCATCATTGCGGGTGTAGCTGGTGAGGGCGTAGAGATAATCGCCATCGTAGCCAAAATTTTGCAAAGTGGGTGAATCATCATAATTTTCCACGGTGAAGCGCGTCGCCGGGAATTCATCTACCAGGTTTGGCAGGTTTTGACAATTGCCAATTTCGTATACACGAATCAAGTCGCCTTGCAAGCCACCAAGAGCAGCCAGCAGCATGATGGATAGACGTTGCCCATCGTTCGACCAGCGCACAATTCGGGCATTAACCACGGCATTGGTGCTGGTAAGCATGGGGTCGAAAGCTTCACATTCGCTCATTTCTTGCAAATCTGTGCGGAAACGGGTCAGCGTCAATCGTTCTCTATCGTAGGGCACAATATACAACTCGCGGTTGAGCGCGATTGCGGCGCGTGTGCCATCGGGCGAAATGGCAAAAGATTCGAGGAATTCAACAGCTTCGAAGCAGGCAATGAAATCCAACCGACCGGTTTCCCACTCCGCGTACCAGATGCATTTGCCGGAAATATATGTCAGAGCAGATCCGTCGGGTGTCCAGGATAAATTTGTCTTCACTGCACCATCGTTGGTCAGTTGTGTCAGCTCGCTGCCATCTACATTCATCAGCCAAATATCATTCGATTCAAGAAAGGCAATTTTATCGGCCCCACCAATGACCGGAATTTCAGGCGTAGGCGTTGCCGATGGCTCTGGTGTAGATGTGGGTGGCGCTTCGGTTGTGATCAGCTCAGGTGTTGGAGTTAGCGTTGAGGCATCGGCGGCAACGACTTCTCCGGGCGTTAAGGCTGTTTCTGTTTCGGGAGGTGCGGTGGTTATTTCAGCAGCGTCAGTTGCAGTGGGCGATGCCAGCATAGCCAGTGGCCCTTGCCCCCGGTAGCCCATAAAAGCTGTTGCCAAAACTAGAACGGCTCCTAACCCCAACAAAATAAACCCACCAATGGCGATTGGCAGCCAGTTTCGCTTGGGCTTACCCACCGGAACAGCCGGATAGGAAATAGGGGTTGGGGCAGGTGTGTGAGGGGCGACAGCCGATGGAGGGGGATGATGAACCGGCGTTGCAACAGGTGGTTGCACCGAAGGTTTTGTGACGGTGATCGGGCGCGCCGATAATGTGGGATGTTTCTCGCCCCGCATCGCTGCCTGGAGCGCTTCGACCATTTCTTCTGCAGTTGCAAAACGGTCGTCGGGGTCTTTGGAAAGTAATTTTTGAAGCCAGGTGCTTACTGCCACGGGGAGTTGCGGTTGGATATTCTCCAGGCTGGGTACTGGTTCTAGAATATGCATCATCATCACTTTGGCCGGTGTGGTGGCCTGATAGGGTACATGCCCTGTCAGCATTTGATAGAAGATGATGCCGAGTGAATAAAGGTCGCTGCGGCCATCAAGGTCTTTTTCACCTTGCACTTGTTCGGGACTCATATAGGTTGGTGTCCCGATGATATTTTCTCCGGTGAGGGTGTGGCCTCCGTGGGTTAACCGAGCAATGCCAAAGTCTGAAAGATAAGCGTTATCATATTGGTCAAAGAGAATATTCCCCGGTTTCATATCACGGTGGATGATGCCCTTAGCATGGGCTGCATCCAATGCTGCGCCCAGACGAGTAATAACTTGGGTGGCTTCTTTGATGCTCAGTTTCCCATCTTTGAGCTTGTCTGCCAAATCACCACCGGACATCATCCGCATGACGATGAAGGGTTGTCCGTCGTCTTCCCCAAAATCATATACCGGGACAATGGCGGAATGTTCCAGCGCAGCGACTGTTTTCGCTTCGCGTTCAAAGCGTACCCGAAACTGTGGGTCATGCAAGAATGCCCGCGGCAACACCTTGATGGCGACATCCCGCTCGAAACTTGGGTCATAGGCGTGATAGACCGTTGCCATCCCCCCCCGCCCGAGTTCGCTCTTGATTTGATAACGACCTATTTGTTCAGGGGCCATATCGTGTTTCCCTATTTGGTGTCTGTATTGATTATTGGGGAGTTTCTATATATCAGGATTTTATCATAGCTCAAAGTATTTTTTGAACACGGCTGAGTGGGGAGTGGTCAATAGCATGGTGTTGAGAAGTCCATGAGCGGTGGGGTGTAATTGGGGAAGCGTTGCTTGAAAAGCTGTCGC